>JAPYSD010000239.1 GCA_029936705.1 Croceicoccus sp.
AATCATCGATTAGCACTTGAATGCCGAGTGTGCGCAGTTGCTCGAGCTGCCGGACTGTGCCTGCGACGTCGCGTATGACGAGCCCCTCGGTGACCTCGAGCTGGACGCGGTCGGCCCGAATGCCGGATTCGTCGAGCGCCTGCTGAACTATCTCGATGAGCTTTCCCGACAGGAATTGCAGAGGAGACAGATTGACCGCAACACGCACATGGTCGGGCCACCCCTGTGCGTCACGGCACGCGCGGCGCAGCAGCTGCTCGCCCAGTCGGTCGATCAAACCGCATTCTTCAGCGAGGGAAATAAAGATGTCCGGCCGGATCGGTCCTCGGTCCGGATGGGTCCAGCGGGCCAGCGCCTCGGCACTGGTGATCTGACCCGTCTTGGCGGAGAGCACAGGCTGGTAGGCCAGGTCAATCCCGTCGTTCTCTATGACCTCGCGAAGTTCCGTTTCGAGCATGCGCCGGTCTTGCGCTGCTGCGTCCATCTCGGCGTCGAAGAAACAGGCTTTGCCTTTGCCCATCTGCTTGGCCCGATATAGCGCCAAGTCTGCGTTTTCTCGAAGTTGGCCAGTTGTGCGGCCATCCTCTGGCAGGAGCACGATGCCGATGGAAGCACCGAGATGGGCTAACACGCGGCCCGTTGTGAATGGCTCGGACATACTCGTCAGGATGGCGGAGGCGACTTCATCGGCACGCTCGCGCAGCCGCGTGCCGGTGAGCACGGCTACGAATTCATCGCCACCGATGCGCGCCACCCAATCTTGCGATTGGACCGCAGCCCGCAGCCGGTCGCTGACTTGCGCCAGAACCGCATCACCCGCAGGATGGCCAAATTGGTCGTTTACTGCCTTAAACCGATCAAGATCGATGCTCAGCAATGCGAACGGCTCGGCCTTGCGAACAAGGCCATGCAGCCGATCGGTGAAGCTGGCGCGGTTGAGCAGGCCGGTTAATGCATCGAAATGCGCCAGACGAAGCACTTCGGCCTCGGCCAGCCGGGTCTCAGTCACGTTTTCCGAGATGCCCAGAACATACTGTCCCGGTCGATCCGGACCATCGATCAGCGTACGTGTAGTACGCAGATGGACAGACTGACCATCATCGCGCACGAACTCACTCTCGAACATCGTAGCTGACGGTGACGCAATTGCCTCGCTGTCGCGCTCCTCGTACCCGTCGCCATGATCGGGAAAAAGATCGCGATCGGTCTGACCGACAATCTCTTTCGCCGGGCGACCGATTGCGTTCTCGCCGGCGCGATTGACCAGCACATATTCCCGCGTCTGCGCGTCCTTGACGAACAGCATGGCGGGTAAATTGGTGACGACCGTGTCCAGGAAGGCTTGGGCCTGCTCGCGTTCGCGCTCCAACGCCTTGCGCGCAGTGATGTCGCGGATGATAGCTGCGAAACCGCCATCGGGCGGCCCCGCGCCCCATCGGGCAAGCGAAAGCTCGATCGGGAATTCGCTGCCATCTGCTCGCCCGCCGACGAGTTCAACGGTGGTTCCGACTAGTCGGGTGGCGCCGCCAGCGGCCGCGCGCGCGAAAATCTCGCGATGGCCTTTGGCGAGACGCGGTGGGATGACGATCTCGACATTCTGGTCGATGGCTTCGCCCCGTGCATAGCCGAACATCCGTTCGGCTGCGGGATTCCAATAGACAATAGTGCCATCTCGGTCGGTCGCCAGCACTGCGTCCGAGGTGGTGTCGGCCACGCGCGCGGCGATCTCTCCCATCTTGCGAAATCGCCGCGTCTCGATCAGGTCCGTGGTGAGCCTCGCAAGATCTTGAAGCACGCCCTCCTGAGCCTCGGTAAGGCCGTCCCGAACGATCGGGTCGAATACGCATAATGTGCCGAGACAATATCCTGAGCTGATGATGAGCGGTATGCCAGCATAGAAGCGTATCCCGCCTTCCTGCGTAACGAGGGGGTTCTCGCTAAACCGATCATCTCGTGTGGCGTCGGGAACGACAAGGATATCCCGCGAGGCGACCGCATGCGTGCAGAAAGAGATATCGCGCGGTGTTTCCGGAAAGGGAATCCCGTGCCGTGATTTGAACCATTGTCGTTTCTCATCGATTAGGCTGACTGCCGCGCTCGCGACACCCAGCGCAGTCGCGGCTAGCCGGGTGATATCGTCGAATTCGCGCTCGGCAGGCGTGTCGAGAATATCCAGGTCAAGGAGAGCAGACAGGCGGTCGACTTCGATGGACGTGAAGGAGGGCATGTTGGAGAGGTCCATCGGATCGGTATGACACGCGCTTATTTACAGAGTGGTAAACAACCATGATGGGGCGGCCGCTAGCGGTAGCTTTCCGATTTCGCTCGCCCTCAAAGCACTAGGCTATGCACCTGCGCAGCATCTCCGGCCGCATCGACCATGACCATCGAATGCTACGCCAAAACGGGCCGCTATGGACCGAGATCGTCATCTGGACCTCGGTCATCGGCACCTTCCTCACCGTGACGGGGCTTTATGTCGGCATCGGCCGCATTGCACTGCGCCGCAGGGGCCGTATCTCGCCCCACAAAGCGCTGTGGTACTAGCTAACATGCTTGGCTTGTTCTTTGGCTTGCTCACGATGACATGGGTCTTCAGCGGTTTGCTGACGAGGAAGCCCTTGGGGACTGCTGATGGGCGGGCCCAACGATGTACGGCAGAAAGTCGTCGGCAGCGCCAACTGGTCCGATGCGCGGTAGTTCCGGGAAAGTACGAGCCGCAGGGATATTCCTGCAAGTACGGCGCAGCTTGAGCCGGTGCTACTCGGTGGGCGGTTGCATGCGCTCGCCGATGAGGAGTGTCTCGGCTTTGGCCAGCGCCGAGCAGACAGCCATCCCAAGCCTCGCTGCCGATGATCCAGAAGTTATTGCTGATGAAGTCCGTCAGCACCTTTTCGACGTCACTCACCGACAGCGATCCGAGGTGTGGGGCGGCGTTGCGGCGCATGAACAGCGCTGTCTTCAGCAAGCCACGATACTCGTAATTCACCTCGAAGCCAGCCCCGCCCACGAATGGATGGCCGCCCGGCTTGTTATACATGAAGCTATGTCGCCGCCGGTCGGGAGCGCGCTGGCAAAACATGGCGTCCAACATCATATCGACCGCTAAACGGGCATTCGAAACCGCCGCAGTCACTGATTCTGCTCGCCCTCGTGACCAGACCGAAAGCTCTTCTCCTTGTGCGGAGCAATCACATAAGAAAAGGTCACTTCATCGGAAGGTGCGCCATGGCCTCGGCTTTGCAGCCTCTCGACCTTGGTTGCGAGGTAGTAGCCGGCCGTATTTCGCCTGCGATCTCGCCGATATGGGGAGAACGCACTCGGGACGATGTGTCGTAAATTGACGCATCAACGATCTGTGCGATGTCGCCGACGCCAAGCGCGAGAGCGACAGTTCTGATACTCGGCGCATTGGTATAGGCATGGATAGAGGTCGCACCGCCCCGCGACCAAGCAGTCTCGAATAGCATGTCTCCCGCACCGACAGCGAAGCGGCCATTGTTGTTCGAGTAGTCGAATGTAACCGAGCCAGCGAGCGCGGGAGACACATAGCGCTCAGGCGAAAATGGCAGCCGCGGTTCGATTTCCGGAGCGGTTTGGGCAAACGGATTCGGGCCAAGGGCGGGACGTGGCGCAACGGGCTGATTGTGGATGTCGCGCAGCAGTTCGGCGTAACGGCCTTCGAACGTTTCATTAGCGCGAAAATCGACATACAGACGTGATAGCAGGAAGGTCGGCAAAACATCGGTCGAAGCGTTGTTACGGATTACCGGAATGATCCGATCGGCTGTTACATCGCGCATAAGCTGGCCCGTCAGGATCATCTTCTCATAGCCGACGCCGCCCTGGCCGCGATTCGCTTTATCGGCATAGGTCGTGCTGCAAACCACGAGCACTCGGTCAGCGCCAGTCAGTCCGTTCTCCATGAAGCGCGGTAGGTCGGAACCCAGACGCATGTCCCATTGATCGAGCAGAACGTCGACACCGTTCGCAACGAGCCGGGTGGCAAGCATCAGCACCCAATCCTTGTGTGCTTGGTCATCGTGGGAGTAAGAGATGAATAGTCGAGGAGCTTCCTGCATCTCGCGAACTGGCCCGATCAGCGCGGCGAGGTCAACACACTAGCATAGTGCGCGCCGGCGCATCGCTTACCAGTGGCAGGTCAAGCACCGTAAGCCGCCATAGAGGAGAGTGGCAGCGAACGGCCCCTTTGTCCCAATAATGGTCGATCGTTGTGCCACGACAGCCTGATGAACAGATGGCAGGTTTTAGGTGCCTAACTTGGGCGATCGAATGTCGGCTACGTCGGCGAAAGCTGCCGTTCGCCGATTTGCGCCCTGGTGCGCGGCGAAACTGCCGAGCGGCTTGACCTGAACCCGATTATCGGCAAGCCAGCATGTCACTGGAAACGTCTATCCGGACGAATTCAGCCATTTAACGGTCTTGAGGGGGACTTGTGGGGTACGATTTCTGGCTGCCTGCATTGGCGATTTCGGTTGCTTTCGGTTTATCGGCGCCCGCCAGCGCCAGCGATGTCGTCCTTGATCCGAACCAGAAATGGGTCGCCAATTTCGGGGACAATTCCTGCAAGCTGATCAGGTCCTTCGGTGACGAGCAGACACCGACCGTCCTGGTACTGGAACAATATGCGCCGTCGGAATCCTTTACCTGGACCGTTGCCGGGCCATATGTCGCCCAGACGCGGTTCAGCCGCGATGTAACCGTGCAATGGGGGCCGTTTTTCGATCCGTACGAACAGAAGTTCCAGGATGCCACGCTGGGCACGATCGGCAAGGCATTCATGGGCCGAAACTGGGTCAGCCCCGATCATTTGGTGCCATCGACATCGAAAGACGCCCTGCGGTCGCTGGACAAGCCCGAACTCGCAAGCGGGTACGAGCCGGTGCTTGGGCAGATCAACGAAGCCGAGGCAGCGGGCGTGGAATATGTTTCCTTTACCCAGAAGAACCGGCTGCACCTGGTGCTTCGCCTGTCCGACCTGGCGCCCGCGATCGCAACGCTGAACAAGTGCACGCGCGACCTCGCGGCGGAATGGGGATTTGACGAGAGCTATGCCGACCGCCTGACCAGCACGCCGATCTGGTCCAATGTCTCGGACGTTGCGCGCAGGATCCAGGAAAAATACCCGGCACGCGCTCTTAGCCGCGGGGCACAGGCCAATTTCAAGGTCAGGATCATCGTCGGCACCGACGGCAGGCCCGAACGCTGCGACTGGATCAACGAGACCAAGGCCGACGATTTCGAGATGGGGCGAACGCCTTGCGACATCGTGATGGAAGATGCCGAATTCGAACCCGCGATAGACCAGGAGGACCGGCCGATCCGGTCGATCTACCAGTCCACCATACGATATCGCATCCCGTGACGGGCGCTCACGGGGCGCAAGCCGCCTGACCTGGCGGCCGGACATTTTACGCGGCTGGCGCGTAATGCACCCGTGACCAGATCGATATTGATAGCCGAAAGCGGCACTTCGCAGGACCGCGCGGAACGGCGCAAGGATGTCGGGAAAAGCTCGGGCGAGACATATGCGGCGACCCTGCAGCAATTGATGCCGGGCAGCCGGATCGACATCGTGGGGCCGTCGGACGACGACGCGGCGCCGGTGTCGGCAGAGGACATCGCCCGCCATGACGCGGTCTTCATTACCGGGTCGCCCATGCATGTCTATAACGACACGCCGCCGGTGCAGCGGCAGATCCGGTTCATGCAGGCCGTGTTCGCGTCGGGCGTGCCGTCCTTCGGATCGTGCGCGGGCCTCCAGGTCGCGGTCGCGGCGGCGGGCGGCAAGGTTCGCCGGATGCCGGAACGGCTGGAAGCGGGAATTTCGCGCGGTATCAGGCGGACGGCCGCGGGCGAGAATCACCCGCTGCTGGCTGGCAGGCCGGCGGTGTGGGACGCGCCCGCGCTTCACGGGGACGAGACCGACTTGCTGCCGGACTGCGCGACCCTGCTTGCCG
>JAPYSD010000761.1 GCA_029936705.1 Croceicoccus sp.
CTTCCTGAAGCGAGAACTCGTTGGCGCGCTCGAACACGAAGGCGTTGAGCGCGAACTCCAGCGCGACGACCACCAGCAGGATCGCCAGCAACCGGCCAAGCAGGCTGGTCCTGGCCAGGCCGAAACCGCGCCCCCCGGGCGTCGTCACGCCGCTTTCACTTCCGCCGTGAACATGTATCCCACGCCGCGCACCGTGGCGATCGGGGCGTCATTTTCCGACGTCGTCAGCTTGCGGCGCAGGCGGCTGACCAGCACGTCGACGCTGCGGTCGGACGAATCGCCGATCCGCGTGCGCGACAGTTCGATCAGCCGCTCCCGGCTGATGACGCGCTGGGGAGACTGGACGAACGCGCTGAGCAGATCGAATTCGGCCGTCGTCAGTTCGACCAGCGCCTTGGTCGGCGACCGCAGCTCGCGCCGGGACAGCGACAGGGTCCAGCCGTCGAAGCCGATCTCGTCGTGACGGTCTGCGGGGCTGGGCGTGCTGTTGCCATTGCCGTGACGGCGCAGCACGGCGGCGATGCGGGCCAGCAACTCGCGCGTTCCGAACGGCTTGGCTAGGTAGTCGTCGGCGCCCAGTTCCAACCCGACGACGCGGTCCGCCTCTTCGCCGCGGGCGCTGACGAAGATGACCGGAACGTCGCTGCTCGCGCGCAGGCGCCGCAGCAGGTCGATGCCATTGGTGCCCGGCAGCATGATGTCGAGCACGATGAGGGCAGGGCGGCCATCCTCCATCTGGACCTGCATCTCCGCCCCGGTCGCAGCCGAGCGAACGTCATAGCCATGCTCTTTCAGCGCGCGCGATATCAGTACGCGAAGCTGCGGATCGTCTTCGACGACGAGGATCGTCTGGGTGGCCATCGGTGTGTGCGGTTCCGGTTTTCGATCAGGGAATTACGGCGAAGCTAAGCGCGAGGGATGCGGTGTTCAAGCGCCGGCTGCCAGCATGAGTAAGCGCGCGCGGGCAAGGGACGGCGATGCCATGACCCCGAATTTGCGCGCGGGCAAGCGCGGCTTGCTTGCAGCGCCAGGCAGCGGGGCAGGGGCCTTGCCCCGTGCACCGCCCGCTCGCTAAGGGGTTCGCGTGGCGCGCTTTCGGCGCTGCCGCGTAGCTGCATCCTTTCCCTGCTTTCGATGGAGAACGCCGTCATGGCCAAGCGCTACTGGCTGATGAAATCCGAACCCGACGTCTATTCCTGGGACGATCTCGTCAGCGAAGGCGAAGGAACATGGGAC
>JAPYSD010000240.1 GCA_029936705.1 Croceicoccus sp.
TGTTGGAGGCGAGGGCGGGCGCCATGTCGGTCACGAAAGGGTTTTCGAACAGGCCGGCGTTGAACTTCATCGTCAGGATGCGCGCGACCGCCTGGTCGATCTGCTGCTGCGTGATGCGGCCCTGCGCCAGCAGTGCGCCCAGGTTGCGATAGGCGACGCCATCGGGGAAATCGACATCCACCCCCGCGTCGAGCGCCAGCTTCGCCGCCGCCGGAACATCCTCGGCAATCCTGTGGCGCGAAGCCATCTCCTCGATCGCGAAATAATCGGACACGACCGCCCCGCGATAACCCCATTCGCCGCGCAGCACGTCGTGCAGCAGCCAGCGGTTGGAGTGGCTGGGAATGCCGTCGATCTCGTTATAGCTGGCCATCACCGCGTCGATGGCGGTGCGGTCGACGACTTCCTTGAACGGCGGAAAGAACATCTCGCGCAGCGTTCGCTCGGAGATCTGCGCGGGGCCGATATTGGTCCCGCTTTCGGGCTGGCCATGGCCGGTCATGTGCTTGAGCGTTGCGAGCACCTGCCCTTCGCCAAGCTTCGGGTCCTTGCCCACGCCCTGCAGCCCCTCGACCGCGGCCACGCCCATTTCGCCGACGAGGAACGGGTCCTCGCCGAACGTTTCCTCGATCCGGCCCCAGCGCGGGTCGCGGGCGACGTCGACCACGGGCGACAGCACCTGGTGTATGCCGCGTGCGCGGGTTTCCCCGGCGACGTGGTCGTTGATCGCGCGCACCAGGTCCGGATCCCATGTCGAGGCGAGGCCGATCGCCTGCGGAAAGCTGGTGGCATTGAGCGCCGCCAACCCGTGCAGCGCTTCCTCGTGCGCCAGCACCGGGATGCCCAGCCGCGTATCCTCGCGCGCCCATTTCTGCAGCGCATTGGCATAGCGCACGCCTTCCTCGATCGATCGGGGCGGCGTCACGCGCGGGCTTCCGCCGCCGGTCCGGTCGGACGGGCGCGTGAAAAAGCCGATGCCGTCGGGATATTGCGCGCTCGCCTTGGCGGGATCGAAGAAATCGGCGTCGTCCTGCACATCGCCCTTGGCGGTCCACGTGCTGATCATCTGCGCCAGCTTCTCCTCGACCGTCATGCGCGCCATCAAATCGGCGATACGCTGCTGCGTGGGAAGCGAGGCATCCCAATAGGGCGCATCCGCCATCGGGCGAGCGCTTTCGGTCTGCTGGGCGCGTTCGACCTGCTGGGCCTTTTCGGTCTGCTGGGCGAGGGCGGAATGCGAAAGGGGAACTGGAAACGCGGCAATGGCCGCGCCTGCGATCAAGGCGGCGCGCAGGCTGGTCAACATTGAATCAACTCTCCCCAACTCCGCGACTTGACTGTGCGGGTCTTTGTGGTAGCGCTACCATGATGAGAGAGAGGATGCTTGTCAACCGGCTAGCCGTGGTGCTTGCCGCGGCCGCTGCCATGTTCACGTCAACCGCCGCCCTGGCGGAGGACGGCTATGCGCTGTGGTTGCGCTATGCGCCGCTGGACGGACAGGCGAAGACGGCGCTGGAAAACTTCGATCCGCGGCTTGCTCCGGCGGACACCGAAAACGACCCGATGACGCGCGCCGCCGCGCAGGAACTCACCCGCGGGCTGACCTCTCTCCTCGATCGCCCGCTGGCCTCGGATGGCAAGGCGAATGTCGTGCTCGACTGCGCAAGCGACGTGACGGGGCCCGAGGGCAGCTTCCGCGTCACGGGCGGGGCGGATCGCATCCGGATCGCGGCCTCTGGTCCGCGCGGCTGCCTCTATGGCTCGTTCGCCTTGCTGCGGGAACTGTCCATCGGCACCGCGCCCGCCAGCATCGCGCTCGACCAGTCCCCTGCCATGCCGCTGCGCCTGCTGAACCATTGGGACAATCCCGACGGCAGCGTAGAGCGCGGCTATGCGGGCCGCTCGATCTTCGACTGGTGGCACATGCCCGAGCGGCATGATCCGCGCATGATCGACTATGCCCGCGCCAATGCGTCTGTCGGCATCAACGGATCGGTGGTGAACAATGTCAACGCCAGCCCGCTGTTCCTGACCCCGCGCTATCTGCCCAAGCTGGCGGCGCTCGCCGATGAATGGCGGCCCTACGGCATCCGGCTCTACATCTCCGCCCGGTTCAGCGCGCCGCGCGACATCGGAGGCCTGGACACGGCCGATCCGCTGGATCCGCAGGTGCGCGCATGGTGGCAGGCCAAGGCGGACGAGATCTATGCCGCCATCCCCGATTTCGGCGGCTTCCTGGTCAAGGCCAACTCCGAGGGGCAGCCCGGCCCGCAGGACTATGGCCGCACCCATGCCGACGGCGCCAACATGCTGGCATCGGCGGTGGGCGACCGGGGCACGGTCATCTGGCGCGCCTTCGTCTATTCGGCAGAGGACGAGACCGACCGCGCCAAGCAGGCGTACGAGGAATTCGTGCCGCTGGACGGGCAGTTCGCCCCCAACGTGATCGTGCAGGTCAAGAACGGCCCGATCGATTTCCAGCCGCGCGAACCGTTCCACCCGATGTTCGGCGCCATGCCCGACACCAGGTTGATGCTGGAAGTGCAGGTGACCAAGGAATATCTCGGCTTCGCCAGCCATCTCGCTTACCTCGCGCCCATGTGGGAGGAAGTGCTGGACGCCGACACCGGACGCGGCGGGGACGTGGCGCAGATCATTGCGCCTGCCGGCATGGCGGGCGTCGCGAACACGGGCTCCGATCGCGACTGGAGCGGGTCCGACTTCGACCAGGCGAACTGGTACGCGTTCGGCAGGCTCGCGTGGGATCCCACGCTCTCGTCCGAAACAATCGCCCGCGAATGGGCGGAGCAGACCTTCAGCCGCGATCCCGCTTTCCTGGCGGCGGTCGTGCCGATGATGCTGGGCAGCAGGCAGGCGGTCGTCGATTACATGACTCCGCTGGGCCTCGCGCATCTGATGGGCACCGGCCACCACTACGGACCGGCCCCCTGGGTCTGCGACCTGGGCCGTCCCGACTGGAACCCGTGCTATTACCACGACGCCGACCGGGGCGGCATCGGCTTCGACCGTACCAAGGCGGGCAGCAACGCGCTGTCGCAATACGCCCCCTCCGTCGCCGCGAGATGGTCCGATCCGTCCGCCATGAACGAGGATTACCTGCTCTGGTTCCACCATGTGCCGTGGGATTTCCAGACCCGTTCGGGCCGCACCCTGTGGCAGGAACTGGCCGCCCGCTATGATCGCGGCATCGCCAGGGTGGATGCGATGCAGGCCACCTGGCAATCGCTGGAACCCTATGTCGATGCGCAGCGCTTTCGCGCGGTCAGCGAAAATCTCGCGATCCAGCGCCGGGAAGCGCGCTGGTGGCGCGATGCGTCGCTTGCCTATTGGCAGCATGTGAACGGCCTGCCACTACCAGCGGGCACCACGCCGCCTGCCATGGATCTGGGTGCATATCAGGCGATGGAATTCCCGGAAGCGCCGGGCGAATGAGCGTGCTTGCCGCAAAAGGCTAGGGGGGTCTATGGGCAGTGCCATGAACAAAACGGAAAGCGATACGAAGCCGCTGCGCAAGCGTTCGTCGCGGCGTGGAAATTCGGCTCCCACGATCGGCGACGTCGCGCGCGAGGCGCGCTGCTCGCCCATGACGGTCAGCCGCGTCATCAACGGCGAGGGCAATGTCCGCGAACAGACGCGCGAGCAGGTGCTCGAGGCCATTCGCAAGCTCAACTATTCGCCGAACCGCGCGGCGCGAAGCCTGGCGGGCGGCGAACAGCTGCGCATCGCTCTGATGTTCGAAAACCCGTCGGCGTCCTACCTCAGCGAGTTCCTGATGGGCGCGCTCGAGGAAGCGAGCCGCAACGACATCCATCTCGAAGTGCAGCGCTGCGAAGCCACGGACGAGGCGATGGCCCTGATGCGCAAGCTGGCGGGCGAGGGCATCCACGGCTTCATCCTGCCGTCCCCGCTGTGCGACGACCAGAAGGTCATCGACCTTGCGTGCGAGCTTGACGCCGTGTCCATCGCCGTCGGCCCCGGCAAGGCCGAGGGGCTGCACGGCGCGGTCATGATCGACGAGTTCCAGGCCGCGTACGACATGACGAAGCACATCATCGACCTGGGCCACGAACGGATCGGCTTCATCGTCGGCAATCCCGAACAGGTGGCCAGCGGGCGCCGCCTCAACGGCTTCTGCGCCGCGATGGAGGATGCCGGGCTGACGCCTTCGGACGACCTGATCGTGCAGGGCCGCTTCACCTATCGGTCGGGCATGGCGGGCGCGGAACTGCTGCTGTCCGCCCATCCGCAGCCGACCGCGATCTTCGCCTCGAACGACGACATGGCGGCCGCCACGGTCGCGGTCGCCCACCGCAAGCACCTCGACGTGCCGAACGACATCACGGTCTGCGGCTTCGACGATACCGCGATGGCCAGCACCATCTGGCCCGAACTGACGACCGTGCGCCAGCCGATCCGCGAAATGACCGCGTGGGCGGTGACCGAGATCGCCCGCATCGTGCGTTCGCGCCGGACCGAGGTTCGGCCCCGGACGCAGCAGAAAATCCTTCCCTACACGCTGGTCCGCCGCGAATCCGACGCGGCGCCCAGCCTGGTCCACGCTGGCGGGAACAACGGTTCGAACAATGGATAAGCCAATGCCTGAAAAACGCCTGCGCTCGCGCGACTGGTTCGACAATGTCGAACGCATGGACATGACCGCCCTGTATCTCGAGCGGTTCATGAACTTCGGCGTCACGCCCGAGGAACTGCGCAGCGGCAAGCCGATCATCGGCATCGCGCAATCGGGCAGCGACCTCAGCCCGTGCAACCGCATCCATATCGAACTGGCCAAGCGCACCCGCGACGGCATTCGCGATGCCGGCGGCATCCCGATCGAATTCCCGGTCCACCCGATCTTCGAAAACTGCCGCCGCCCCACCGCGGCGCTGGACCGCAACCTGCTCTACCTGGGTCTGGTCGAGCTGCTGAACGGCTATCCGATCGACGGCGTGGTGCTGACAACCGGCTGCGACAAGACCACGCCCAGCCAGGTGATGGCGGCCAGCACCGTCGACATCCCGGCCATCGTGCTGTCGGGCGGCCCCATGCTGGACGGCTGGCACGAGGGGGAGCTGGTCGGCTCGGGCACCGTGATCTGGCGCAGCCGCCGCAAGCTTGCCGCGGGCGAGATCGACGAGGAGGAGTTCCTCGACCGCGCGACCTCCAGCGCGCCGAGCGCCGGGCACTGCAATTCGATGGGCACCGCCAGCACGATGAACGCGGTGGCAGAGGCACTGGGCCTCAGTCTCACGGGCTGCGCGGCGATCCCGGCGCCCTACCGCGAACGCGGGCAGGTCGCCTATCGCACCGGCCGCCGCATCGTCGAGATGGTGCACGAAGACCTCAAGCCGTCCGACATCCTGACGCGCGAGGCTTTCCTGAACGCCATCGCCACGGTCAGTGTGATCGGCGGATCGTCCAACGCGCAGCCGCACATCCAGGCGATGGCCGCGCACGCGGGCGTCCCGCTGGACGGCGCGATCTGGCAAGAGCACGGCTATGACCTGCCGCTGCTGGTGAACATGCAACCCGCCGGCGCCTATCTGGGCGAGCGGTTCCACCGCGCGGGCGGCGTGCCCGCGGCGATGTGGGAACTGCTGCAGGCGGGCAAGCTGCACGGCGACGTCCGCACCTGCACGGGGCAGACCCTGGCCGAAAACCTCGCGGGCCGCGAAAGCCGAGACCGCGAGATGATCCATCCGTTCAGCCAGCCGCTGATGGAAAAGGCCGGTTTTCTGGTTCTGTCGGGCAATCTGTTCGATTTCGGCATCCTGAAGACATCGGTCATCTCGCAGGAATTCCGCGAACGCTACCTGTCCCGCCCGGGCGAGGAGAACGTGTTCGAGGCGCGCGCCGTGGTATTCGACGGATCGGACGATTACCACCACCGCATCAACGATCCCTCGCTGCAGATCGACGACAGCTGCATCC
>JAPYSD010000241.1 GCA_029936705.1 Croceicoccus sp.
ACGAACCCGCGATGGAGGAGGAGCGCTTCTTCGGATCGCGGGTGATCCGCGACCTCGAAGATCTGAAGCGCGATTGCGACGTGATCATCGCCAATCGCATGACCGCCGAACTGGCCGACGTGGAGGACAAGGTGTTCACCCGCGACCTGTTCGGTTCGGACTGAGGCCGTGATTTTCTAAATCTAGTAGTGCCTAGCGGGCAAGGCGTAGCATGTCGTAGACACGTTATGGCACCGTCTGCGGCTGCCCATCATCGAAGGCTGTAATTCCGTCGATATGGCTGATGTCGTTCAGGTCGCGCCATGCTCTCACGTGAAGAAATATTGGACGATTTTGGTTCTCTGAGAAATTTGAAAGAACTGCTCAGCGAGTATTGGTAAAGGCGTGGGTCAAACCATCTTTTCTAATTTCTCTTGAAAAAACGTCGGCAACTTTTGAAATCCTGAAATCTCGAACGTTAAGTCATTTGAGGCAACAACGAACTAAAACACGTAAGTATGCCGGAGTAATAGTCGTTTTCTGTGTACGCCTTTGGCGCCGTGGGAATGCCAGCCAACAGACTTGCATACTGAGTAACGCCAGATGAAAGCGCGTATTCGGCAAATTCCCCGGAATTGACATCGACCCAAGCTGGCGGGATTTCTCCCTGCACGAAGTAGCCGCGCCAAAATTCGAGAATGGGCTTAGCTTGTCCCTCCCATCCGCTAAGTCCGAGATAAAGTGGAATTCGAATTGCATCGAAACCGAACCGCGGTTCCCATCCGGTGGCGGGACCAGTTACCTTTCCATTAGTGTAGGAAATCCAGTCAGAAGGAAGTTGGTGCGTGCCGAAGCGGCTTTGCTCGAGCAACCATAGCCCGTCCTCAATCACCTGCGTCCAAGGGCCATTCGGTTCTTTGTCAGCGAACTCGCTTAGAGCAGGCCAGACGTAATATGACAGGTTGAACACGATTGTGCCATCATGGACGAATCCCTGTGCGCCGGGCAATAACAGCAACTTGCCGCGTTCAAGAACAACTTCGCTGGCGATCGCGGTGCGTATCGCAGCGGCACGAGTTGCGACGCTGGGCTCCTGCCATCGTGTTGCCGCGCGAGTCAGTGCCCACGCGATCAGAATATCACCATCGCTGGCGTTATTCCGGTCAGCCAGTGGGACGGTGGCGCTAGGATCGTAACGCCATATAAACAGCGCCTTGTCCGGCTGCGCAAGATTTTCGTCGGTCCAGCGCCAGATACGATCGAACGCCTGGCGGTCACCAGCCAATTCGGCCAGAACCAGTCCGTAACCTTGCCCTTCGCTATGGCTAATCCCACCATTTCCGGTATCGACGACGCGACCATCGCTCTCGATATAGCGGCTCTTGAAATCGGTCCACGCGATCAGGAAAGACGTGTTTTCGGCGGCTTTTGCCAGATGTTGCGAGCGCGCCTGGGGCGAGGGTGCCGCGTAGCTGCAATTGGAACTGCTCATTGCGGCAAGCGCGGCAAGGAAATGTCGCCGTTCAAGGCGCATGACGCAGTTCCACTCGCGAGCCTGCATGCGACACCAGCCATGTGCGCAATCTCTCACCTTCCTGTGTAAGTGATTCGAGCCAGGCTGCGTATGCGCCTTCCAACATTGCGGGCATGGCATTCACAATAACTTCGCTGGCGCCGCTTCCTCTCGAAGGCAAGCCGGTGTGCACGATGTCCAGTCCGTGATCGTCGAGTTCGAAATTGACAGCTCCGAGACCCATGCGGTCCCACACTGTATTCAAGGTCAGTTCAATGTCCTCGACATTGCTGAGATCGCCTAGCTGCGCGAGGGCGGCTAGGCGCCGCCCTGTTGCCACAAAAAAGCCGTGGGTTTGATCCGCCGATGCCGACGCCCGAATCTGTTCGATGACCATTTCCAGAACGAATTGCACGGTTTCGGGAATGAGAGACCCCGCAACCGTACCAGTGCTAATTTTTTCCGACTCAATCGTTTTATACGCCGAATTCATCATTTCGCTCCGAGCGCTTGTTTGAGGCCAAACACGGTCTTCACCTCGTTGTATTCACCGAAAGTGTTAAGATCTACCTCGCCACCGATCCGTGTTTGCCCGTTCAAATCATACCAGAACGAGCCGCCCAAATTGATTCCGAAGCCGGTCTCACTGCTCGCATCGTGATAGGCCGTGACATCGGAATCCAGCGTGACGAGTGCGTCAAGCTCGTCTTGCGCGGCGGGATCCGTAGGATAGAACGGCTCGGCGTCCTGCTCATAGCTTTGATAGCCGGGCGAGAGATAACCGGTCACCTCCAGTGCATCTTTCGCATAGCGATAGCGTACCGGCAGACTCACGCTGAGGAAATGCTGCGGGCTGAAATAGCCGCCGTGGCCAAAGGTGAAATTGTTCTGATTATTGTCATAGGCCTGGTAGTTGCCATTGATCCCCACGGTCAGCACCGAGTTGGCATTACCCATAGCCTGCAGATAGCCGCCCGCATTGGCCTGCAGACGATCGTTGCCACGCACATTGCGGCCATCCATCTTGAAATAGCTGACGTCGGCATAGAACCCGCTTCCATCACGTTCCTGTGCAAAGGACGCACCACCTCCAGTGCGGAGAACCGAGCCCCATTCCTCGCCCGTGACCGGATCATATGCACCGGCATAGGATAGCACGCTATCGGTCACCGGGCGCCTTTCGAACCATAACCTGCCGCTGCTATACGGTGACAGACGGGGCGTAACGGCGACGCCGCCTTGTACTTCGACATGATCGAACCCCAGCGGTGTGCTACCCACATCCACTTCGACTATATCGCTCTTGTACTCTGCCGAAACCGCAACGCCCGATGCGTGCTGCGGACCGGCATCGATCAGCTCAGCTTCTTGCTCGGCGATGATGCCGCGCGCCTGCAACAGACCGTTCCGCCCAAAGCCGAGCAGACTGTTATACTCGGGGGTTCCGGCATCGATCGAAATGGCCTTCGCCCTGGCAGTTATCCGGCCACTCGCAAATCCGGTTGAGATGGCCGCATCAAGGCCTAGTTCGGCGAGTTGCGACAATCCTGTTTCGCCCGAACGCTCGCGGTAATGCGTATCCACTTCGATCATTGTTCCGCTTTCGCGCCGCAGCGTATCGATCTCTGCCGCGATCGACGCCAATACCGGATCGGATCCGACGGACTGACCTGGCAAAGCTGCCCCGCTAGGCTCGAAACCGTTCGAAGCCATCGTGGACATCGTAATTGGCGACGACATAACGGTCGTAGCAGGCCGAATGGTGTTGAAAGGTGTGCCTGCATAGTTCGAGAAAGCTTCTGGCGAAGGTTGCGGCTTCATAGGTCGTGCAGGAATTCCGAATTGCACCGGCGTAGCCACCCTGTCCGCAGACGACAATGACGCCGGATCAAACGGATTGACCGCTCGCTGCGCCGCGAAGGGATTCGCGCTTTCCATCGTGGCGAACGGGTTCCCATGGCCGAATGCCCCGCCGCTGATCCCGTGCTGAGCCATGTAAAGCTCGCGCGCGTGCTCCAGATAGCGGCGCTGATCGCCGCTGTCGCCGCGCGCCGCGTGGAAACGTGCGCCGGCCAAATAGACATTGTAGTCTTCCGGAGCGATATGTTCAGCCTGGCGCAGGGCGGCACGGGCGCTATCGAAATCGCCGCTCGTGCTGGCGGCATCGATCAGCCCCATCAGCGCGGCCATGTTCTCGCCATTTGATTGAAGTACCAGCCGATAGGTCTGCGCGGCCTGCTGGTCCATTGCCCCGGCCTGATACAACTGTCCGAGCGAGATGAGGATCGCATCATTACCGGGGGTGGATGCCCAGCCAGCCTGGAGCACCTCGAATGCCTCGGCAAAGCGCCCCTCCTCGCGCAGTCGGTCGGCCTGTTCGGTAACGAGAAAGCCTTTCATTCGGGCAAGGGTAGCGACATCGGCAGGTGATCCCGTGGCCAGCGACGACGCCTGACGGATTGCGGCCTGTGCGACGCCCGATTGGCCCGACCCCGCAAGTATCCGTACCAGCGGTTCATAGGCTTCAGGCGCATTCAACGGGCGGGCCATCAACTCGTTCGCGAGCACAGAAGCGCCTTCCAGATCGCCGATGTCGTACAGTGCCCCCGCGATCTGAGCGCGCCGCTCGGGCGGCAAACTGGTATTTGCGCCGATTTGGCGCAGCCCCGCGCTTGCCTGCTGCGCCTGGCCCCCGTCGGCCAACCCGACTGCACGCTCGATGGCGCGCTGTGCGGCGACACCCATGGCGAAACCTTGCATTTCGGGGCTGCGCTGTGCTTCGGGGATGCGTTCGATCAGTTGGCGCGCCATTTCGGGCTGTTCCAGCCGTTCGGCGAGCAGAGCTGCAGCGTAAAGATGATCGGCGTCGTTGAACCCCGTCAGGCTTTGCATCAACGCAGTCGCCTCGCGCTGCCGGTTTTGCGATAACAGGAAGCGGCCGAATTCATACCGGATCCAAGGGTCTTGCGTATGCTGCAGCATCGCGCGCTGGAAAAGGCGTTCGGCCATGGCGCTATCGCCTGCAGCCCATGCCGCCAGCGCTTCCTGCCGCGCTGCATTCGTTTCCAGCTGGCCAGACAGATCCGAGCCGATACCCGGCACGGCTAATGCCTGCCGCGAGGCGCGCGCCGCCTCGGCATAGCGGTCCTGCGTTTCGTAAATGTCGGCAAGCAGGCCGTAGGCGACCGCTTCGTCGCCTTGTTCTGATCCCACCAAGCGCTCGGCGATGGCTGCGGCTTGCCCCGCCTGACCATTCGCCAACAAGCGGCGCGCGTCCTCGGTTTCGGCAAAGAAGTTGGCGGAAACCAGCGCGTCGCGCCAGCGGGCGGCATTGCCGGCGCGCGATGCGCTTGTCAGCAAATCGCGCGCATTCGCGAACTCCCCCCGGCGCAGGGCGACTATGCCGAGTCCGCCCAGCGTATCGGCATCATTTGGCGCAAGCGCCAATGCGGCATCGAAGTGACGCTTGGCGCCTGTCAGATCGGAACCAGCTAGCGCATCAAAACCGGCGGCTCGCTCCTGTCCCGCCCGCTCACTGGCGGAGGGGCGGTAAGCGGCCGGCGACGGCGTGGGCGAGGGAGCGCGTCGAGAGGGTGACGCCGACGGCACCGGCTTTGCGGCCGGAGCGGGCGTCGGCGTCGGAACTGCCTGACGGCGGCTCAAGGCGCGCTGGGCCTCGGCATTGTCAGGGTCGACGTCCAGCACGCGGCGATAAGCTTCATTCGCGCGCGATTGCTGGCCCCGCTCTTGCCAATAGCGGGCCTGTTCCAGCAGGGCATTCACTGCGTTCGATTGCGCCCATGCCGGGCTGGTGGCGCACAAGGCCAACGCCGTGCCGCAAATCAAAGATTTGCTAATCATCCCGATCATTTGTCGTTGTCCAGTGCTTTAAGCCGCCGGGCCTGTTGTGCCTGCAAGGTGCGATAGGCCACGCCTGCTATGAATAGCGCGGACAGCAGCGCGCCAAGCGCCATGAGTAACGGATAGCGTGACAACCAGTGCGCCACGGCCAGCCACCACGGCAAATCGCCTACCGTATATGTCTTGCCAATATGATAGCTGGACATTCCGTCTCCGCTGACGATGGACAAACCGCCCTGAACCTGTGCGTTCAGTTCGGCATCGTCCAGATCGTGCAGCATGCGCGGTAGCGCTTCGGTATCCGAAGCCAGGACGGCCACCACAGTGCGGCTCGAATTGAAGGGCGATTGAAATGATGCGATGCCGGTAAAGCTGTCGGAGGCATACAATGCCTCGTTTGCCTCTACCGACTGATCGGCTACGCCGTTCAGGTTCATCGACTTCTGCAAAAAGCTGCGTTCGGCCACGCGAAGGCGATCGTTCTCGAACCGTATCGGAGCATCGTCGAACAATCCGCCACGGGCTGCCATGCTATCGGGGCCAATCACCAATATATCCTTGTCGCCCAGCAATTCGCTATTCAGCGTATTTGTTAC
>JAPYSD010000242.1 GCA_029936705.1 Croceicoccus sp.
TTCCTTGCCGACGACGAGACCAAGTCGATCATCATGATCGGCGAGATCGGCGGCAGCGCCGAGGAAGAAGCGGCGCAGTTCCTGAAGGACGAAGCCAAGCGCGGGCGCAAGAAGCCGATGGTCGGCTTCATCGCGGGCCGCACGGCGCCTCCGGGCCGCCGCATGGGCCACGCGGGCGCCATCGTCTCGGGCGGCCAGGGCGGTGCCGAGGACAAGATCGCCGCGATGGAAGAAGCGGGCGTTCGCGTCTCGCCCTCGCCGTCGTTGCTTGGCGAAACGCTGGATGGGCTCCTCAAGGAACTCGCCTGACCTGTTTGGCCGCGCCCTGCCTTTCTTGGGGAGGAGAAGGCAGGGCGCGGCAAGAATTTTCAAGCCTGCCACGGCGGGCAACCATCGGAAGACACCATGGGTAAAGAGCATCAGACCTTCCTCCCCGAGATGGAGCCCGGCGAGGCCCAGCCCGGACCGTCGTGGCAGCGCAAGAGCTGGCCGCTGACCGGCGAGGACGGCTTCGACGACCTCACGCTGGCGCTGGATCCGACGCGCATGAAGACGGCGCTGAAGGAAGCGGCGAAGAAGAAGGGCGCACCGGTCGACGACAAGGCGATCGAGGCTGCGGCCGACGATTCCGTCCGTGCGATGATGCTGATCCGCACCTATCGCGTGCGGGGCCACATGGCGGCGGATCTTGATCCGCTGGGCCTGTCCAACCGCGAACTGCCCAAGGACCTGACGCCCGAATATCACGGGTTCGAACCCGGCGACCTCGACCGCAAGATCTATATCGGCGGCAATCTGGGCCTCGAATGGACGACCGTGCGCGAGCTGGTCGAGATCCTGCGCGCGAACTATTGCGGCAAGGTCGGCCTGGAATACATGCACATCGCCGATGTCGAGGAACGCCGTTTTCTCCAGGAGAAGATGGAAGGCGCCGACAAGTCGATCGACTTCACCATCATGGGCAAGAAGGCGATCCTGGGCGCGGTGATCCGCGGCGAGCAGTACGAGAAGTTCCTCGCCAAGAAATATGTCGGCACCAAGCGCTTCGGCCTCGACGGCGGCGAAGCGATGATCCCGGCGCTGGAATCGGTCATCAAGTACGGCGGCGCCATGGGCGTGCGCGAGATCGTCTATGGCATGGCCCACCGCGGCCGGCTGAACGTCCTCGCCAACGTGATGGGTAAGCCGTACAAGGTGATCTTCCACGAATTCTCGGGCGGTTCGGCCAACCCCGAGGACGTGGGCGGCTCGGGCGACGTGAAATATCACCTCGGCACCAGCACCGACCGTGAATTCGACGGCGTGAAGGTTCACATGAGCCTCGTGCCCAACCCCTCGCACCTGGAAGCGGTCGATCCGGTCGTCCTGGGCAAGGTGCGCGCGCAGCAGCAGTTCCGCGACGACATCGGCGAAGGCAAGCACCAGCAGGTTCTGCCCGTGCTGATCCACGGCGACGCCGCCTTCGCGGGCCAGGGCATCGTGTGGGAATGCCTCGGCTTCAGCGGCATTCGCGGGTACAACACCGGCGGCTGCATCCATTTCGTGATCAACAACCAGATCGGTTTCACCACCAGCCCGCAGTTCGCGCGTTCCTCGCCCTATCCGTCCGACGTGGCGAAGGGCGTGCAGGCGCCGATCCTGCACGTGAACGGCGACGATCCCGAGGCGGTGACCTTCTGCTGCAAGCTGGCGATCGAATACCGTCAGCGTTTTGGCCGCGACATCGTGATCGACATGTGGTGCTATCGCCGCTTCGGCCATAACGAGGGCGACGAGCCCAGCTTCACCCAGCCGCTGATGTACAAGCAGATTCGCGGCCATCCCGGCGTCAGCGCGCTCTATGCCGAGCGGCTGGAGCAGGAAGGCGTGATCGAGCCCGGCTATCTGAAGGGCCAGGAAGACGCGTTCCACCACGAGCTGGAAGGCGAGTTCGAGGCGGGCAAGAGCTACAAGGCCAACCAGGCCGACTGGTTCGGCGGCCGCTGGACGGGCCTCAACAAGCCTGCCGACCCCGAAACCGCGCGCCGCAGCCATGCGACGGGAATCGAGGGCAAGCTGTTCGACAGCCTGGGCCGGACGCTGACCACCGTTCCGGACGAGGTGAAGATCCACAAGACGCTGAACCGCGTGCTGGATGCCAAGCGCCAGATGTTCGACGAGGGAGCCGGCTTCGACTGGGCGACGGCCGAGGCGCTCAGCTTCGGTTCACTGCTTGCCGAGGGATTCTCGGTGCGGCTGTCGGGGCAGGATTCGGGCCGCGGCACGTTCTCGCAGCGGCATGCCGTCTGGGTCGACCAGGAGACCGAGGACAAGTACATCCCGCTGTGCCATGTGCCGCATGGCCACTTCGAGGTGTATGACAGCCCGCTGTCCGAATATGGTGTGCTGGGTTTCGAGTACGGCTACGCGCTGGCCGATCCCAAGTCGCTGGTGCTGTGGGAAGCGCAGTTCGGCGATTTCGCCAATGGCGCGCAGATCATGATCGACCAGTTCATCGCGGCGGGCGAGGCCAAGTGGCTGCGTGCCAATGGCCTGGTGATGCTGCTGCCGCACGGCTACGAGGGACAGGGCCCCGAGCACTCCTCGGCCCGCCTGGAGCGGTTCCTGCAGCTGTGTGCGGGCGACAATATCCAGGTATGCAACATCACGACGCCGGCGAACTATTTCCATGTCCTGCGCCGCCAGATGCTCCGCAGCTTCCGCAAGCCGCTGATCATCATGACGCCGAAGTCGCTGCTGCGCCATCCTATGGCGAAATCGGCGAAAGAGGATTTCCTGGGCGATTCGCATTTCCACCGGATCGTGTCGGACACCACTGACATCGCGGACGACAAGGTCGAGCGCCTGGTCCTGTGTTCGGGCAAGGTCGCCTACGACCTGATCGAGGCGCGCGACAAGGCGGGTCTGGACAACACCAGCATCGTGCGGATCGAGCAGATCTATCCCTTCCCCGGCGAACCGCTGGCGCTGCGGATCAGCCGCATGAAGAACCTGAAGAAGGTCGTGTGGTGCCAGGAAGAACCGCGCAACAACGGCGCATGGTTCTTCGTGGAGAGCCAGATCGAGCAGGCCTTGGCGGAAGCGGAAGCCGCGGTTTCGCGCCCCCGCTATGCCGGACGCGAACCGGCGGCATCGCCCGCGACCGGCCTCGCCTCGCGCCATGTCGCGCAGCAGCAGGCGCTGGTCGCCGATGCGCTCGGCCTGTCGATCGAAGACATGATCGCCGCGGACAAGAAGTGATCCGCAGCCCGGAAAATACCGTAAAAGGACGGCATTGAAATGAGCACCGAAGTCAAGGTCCCCGTGTTGGGCGAATCGATCACCGAGGCGACAGTCGGCGAATGGCTCAAGCAGCCCGGTGAGGCCGTGGCCGCAGACGAACCGATCTGCAGCCTCGAGACCGACAAGGTCGCGGTCGACGTCAACGCCCCGGCAGCGGGCGTCATGGGCGAGCATCTCGTCGCCGAGGGTGACAATGTCGAGGTGGGCGCGCTGATCGCGACCATCGAGGAAGGTTCGGGCGGCGCGGCGAAGCCTGCGCCCAAGGCGGATGCCGCGCCTGCACCTTCGCCGTCGCCTGCCCCGGCCCCGGCGCCCGCCCCCGAGGCTCCCGCCGATGCGGGCGAGGAAGGCAGCGACGCGGTCGTCCTTTCGCCCGCAGTGCGCCGCGCGGTGCTGGAACACGGGATCGATCCCGCCAAGGTCAAGGGTACCGGCAAGGACGGCCGTCTGACCAAGGAAGACGTGCTGGCCGCCGCAAAGGCGAAGAAGGAAGCGCCCGCTCCTTCGACCAGCGCCCCGGCTCCCGCAGCCGCGTCGGCCCCGGGCCGCAATGTCGAGCGCGTGAAGATGACGCGCCTGCGCCAGACGATCGCCAAGCGCCTCAAGAGCGCGCAGGACACTGCCGCGCTGCTGACCACCTTCAACGATGTCGACATGACTGCCGTCATGGAAACCCGTTCGAAGTACAAGGACCTGTTCGCCAAGAAGCACGACGTGCGGCTCGGCTTCATGGGCTTCTTCACAAAGGCGGCCTGCCTCGCGCTCAAGGACGTGCCCAGCGTCAACGCCCAGATCGAGGGCGACGAGATCCTGTATCACGATTTTGTCGATGTCTCGGTCGCGGTTTCGGCGCCCAACGGCCTGGTCGTTCCGGTGCTGCGCGATGCCGACAAGAAGAGCTTTGCCCAGATCGAGAAGGACATCGCCGATTTCGGCGGGCGCGCCAAGGACGGCACGCTGACGATGGAAGACATGAAGGGCGGCACCTTCACCATTTCCAACGGCGGCGTGTTCGGCTCGCTGATGTCGACCCCGATCATCAATCCGCCGCAGAGCGCCGTGCTGGGCCTGCACCGGATCGAGGATCGCCCCGTTGCCATCAACGGCAAGGTCGAAATTCGCCCGATGATGTATATCGCCCTGTCCTACGACCATCGTATCATCGACGGACGCGAGGCAGTGACCGCTCTCAAGATCATCAAGGAGGCGATCGAGGATCCCACGCGCCTTCTGATCGACCTTTGATAGCCCGACGACAAAAGAGACTGAAATCATGGCTGAAACAGACTTCGACGTTATCGTGATCGGCGCCGGCCCCGGCGGTTATGTGGCGGCCATTCGCGCCGCGCAGCTGGGGCTGAAGACCGCTTGCGTCGAAAGCCGCGAGACGCTGGGCGGCACCTGCCTCAACGTCGGCTGCATCCCTTCCAAGGCGCTGCTGCACGGGTCGGAGCTGTTCCATGAAGCCGCGCACGGCACCATGGCCAAGTTCGGCGTGATCGCCAACGAGGTCACGCTCGACCTCGACGCCATGATGGGCGAGAAGGCCACCGCGGTGAAGGAGTTGACCGGCGGGATCGAGTTCCTGTTCAAGAAGAACAAGGTCACCTGGCTCAAGGGCAAGGGCAGCTTCGTCGATGCCAGCACCGTCAAGGTCGACGGCAAGGACTATACCGCCAAGGATATCGTGATCGCGACCGGATCGTCGGTGACGCCGCTTCCGGGTGTCGAGGTCGACAATGACGGCGGCGTGATCGTCGACAGCACCGGCGCGCTGAAGCTGCCCAAGGTTCCCGAGCACATGGTCGTCATCGGCGGCGGCGTGATCGGGCTGGAGCTTGGCAGCGTGTGGCGCCGCCTGGGTGCGAAGGTCACGGTGGTCGAGTTCCTCGACAAGCTGCTGCCCGGCATGGACGACGACGTCCGCAAGGAAGCCGCAAAGGTCTTCAAGAAGCAGGGCCTGGAGTTCAAGCTGTCGACCAAGGTGACCGCTGCCGAGGTCAAGGACGGCAAGGCCACGCTGACCATCGAGCCATCCGCTGGCGGCGACGCCGAGACGATGGAAGCCGATGCCGTGCTGGTCGCGATCGGTCGGCGCCCGAATACGGACGGCCTCAACCTCGAGGCTATCGGCCTTGAGACCAACCAGCGCGGCCAGATCGAGATCGATCACGACTTCGCCACCAAGGTCGAGGGCGTGTGGGCGATCGGCGACTGCGTGCCCGGCCTGATGCTGGCGCACAAGGCGGAGGACGAAGGTCTTGCCGTGGCCGAGAATATCGCGGGCGAAGTGGGCATCGTGAATCATGCCGTCATCCCGACCGTCGTCTACACCAATCCCGAGATCGCCGGCGTCGGCATGACCGAGGCGGCCGCGAAGGAAGCGGGCCACACGGTCAAGACGTCGAAGTTCCCGATGATGGCCAACAGCCGCGCCAAGACCAATCGCGAGCCCGATGGCTTTGTGAAGATCATCGCGGATGCGGAAACCGACCGCGTGCTGGGTGCCTGGATCATCGCCACCCTTGCGGGCACGATGATCGCGCAAGTGGCACAGGCGATGGAATTCGGCGCGACGAGCGAGGACATCGCCTATACCTGCCATGCGCACCCCACCCATTCGGAAGCCGTCAAGGAAGCCGCCATGGGCGTGAAGGGCCTGCC
>JAPYSD010000003.1 GCA_029936705.1 Croceicoccus sp.
GCGCAAGCTCGGTGCCGGTCATCCACACCTGCGCGCCGCTCGCCTCCAGCCGTTCGAACAGCGCTGCGCGGCGCACGGGGTCGAGGTGGGCCGCCACTTCGTCCAGCAGCAGGACCAGCGGCCGGCCACCGTCCGCGGCGTGATCCTTCGACAGCGTCGCATGCGCCAGCGTGATCGCGATCAGCAGGGCCTTCTGCTCTCCGGTCGAGCAATCCGCCGCAGGGCGGCCCGTGCCCGCCATCACCACGGCCAGATCGTCGCGGTGCGGGCCCGACAGCGTGCGGCCCGCGCCGCGTTCGGCGGCGCGTGACCGGCGCCACTTGTCCGCCAGCGCGTCGGCATCCGCGGGGGAGGCGGGGTCGACCGCGATCTCGGGCCGGGCAAACGGCGCTTCGGGCAATACCGCCAGCCGCGCGGCCAGTTCCTGGACCACCGCGGTGCGATTGGCGGAAATGGCCGCGCCTGCCTCCGCCATCTCCTTTTCCAGTGCTTCCAGCCACGACGGGTCGGGCGCGCGATCGGCGGACAGCAGCCGGTTGCGTTCCCGCAGCGCCTTTTCATAGCGGCCCGAATGCATCGCGTGTTCGGGGCGGATTGCCATGACCATCCGGTCGAGAAAGCGGCGGCGGCCCGAGGCGCTGTCGGTGAACAAGCGGTCCATCGCAGGGGTCAGCCATGCGACCGAAAGCCATTCCGCCAGCCGCGCGGCGGGCAGGGGGGCGCCGCTGGCCTGCACGATCCTGCGTCCGGGCGCCTCCGCCTGAACCGCCGTGCCCAGCCGCACGGGCGTGACCCCGCTGATCAGATCGGCGCCGATCGCGAAACCCTCCGCGTCGTCGCGCGTCATCTCTGCCAGTTGAGCGCGGCGCAGGCCCCGCCCGGGCGTGAACAGCGATAGCGCTTCCAGCACGTTCGTCTTGCCCGCACCGTTCGCACCCACCAGCAGGTTGAAGCGCGCCGCCCCGTCGAGCCGGGTGGCACGATGGTTCCGAAAATCGGCAAGCTGGATGCGGTCGAACGCCATGTCTGCGCGCTAGCTTTGGATAGGGCGTGCCGCCAAGCGAAATCCCGATCCCAAAGCTTGGTGAAAAATCCCGAATTGTGGCAAGCGTTCATCTGCCCGCAAGATTTGAAAAAATGCAAACCATTGAAATATAGCGATATTCGAAATTGGCACGGTGTCTGCAAAGTATCTGGCATGGATGGCCAACGGGGCCAACCGGAACCAGATCGAAAGGAAATACACCATGTCGAACACCAATGTCGCCACCCAGGCTTTCGCATTCGCCCTCGCGCTGATCGTCTCCGTCGCCGGCTTCGGCGTTACCGTCGCACCCGACCACAGCAACGATGTCGCTCCCGTTTCCGCCGAACTGATCGCCTGATCGATCCCTCCAAACGAAAGGATAACGAACCCATGACCACGAATTCCAATTTCGCCGCGCAGGCCTTCGCCTTCGCCCTTGCCCTTGTCCTGTCCGTCGGTGCCTTCGGCGTGACCGTCGCCCCCGACCATTCGGATGCCGGTACTGCCCCCGCCGCGGAGATGGTGGCATGAGCGACCTGATGAACCGTAACGACAATTCCCCGCGCAAGTTTCGCCTGGACAAGCAGCGCGGCAAGCTGATGGGCGTCAGCGCGGGGATGGCCGACTACTTCGGCGTCGATGTCACGCTGGTCCGGATCGCCTGGGTGCTGGGTACCCTGCTGGGCTTTGGCTCGCTGATCCTGATCTACATCGCCATCGGCCTGATCGCGGACTAGGGGGCGCGCTAACCGCGCCCCTTGGCCGCACCGCTTCCACGACCATGCGCGAAAGGTGAGAAATCGGTGTCCGTGTCGAATACATCAACGCCCTCGCGCCGCTTCAGCCAGCCAATGATGACATAGGTCACCGGCGTCAGCACCGCTTCCCAACTCGTCTTCAGGACCCACTGGGTCAGGGCCACCCAGAACACCAGGTCGCTCGTCCAGCCCGCCGCGCCCAGGAACGCCAGCGGATAGAAGATGGCACTGTCCACGCCCTGTCCCACCACCGTAGATCCGATCGTCCGCGTCCACAGCATGCGGCCGCCGGTCCAGATCTTCATCTTGGCCATGACGCAGGCATTAGCGGTATGCAGTTTCCGCTTTGTCTGCTTGCATGTCCGAAAGAGATGGGCTGAATGTCAGAAAAGGCATGGCTCGACGCCGTTGCCACTTTGTCTGTCAATGCTGGCCAGCCAAGTCGGAGGGTAGCTCGCCGTCTACGTGCGATGACTTCCGGCTCGACTACCCTCCCTTCAACCGGTGGCTGCCTATCTTGCCTCTTCTAATTTCAGGAGGCCTTTCGCCCGCTTCAGCTCTGCGATCTGCTCGCCAATCTCAGCGGCAAAAAGATTTATGTAGGCGTCGCTCAGCCCCATGCTCCCGCTGGGATGCGGTAGTGCAATCACCGAAAGATCTCGGAACGATTGGAAAGCGACACGAAATTTCTTGCCTTCAAACTCATCTTTGCGGGTAAAGCGAAGTGGCGAAGTTTCGGGACCGAAGAGTTCCTCAACCGAACTTTTGACGGTCGGATCCTGCATGTATTCGATTTGCTTGATGCCCATAAAAATTAGGAGGGCCGGTCGGTACTCGTTCATAATCGACAGGAAATTGGATCGATTATGTTCGGAGAGAAATTTCTGATAGTCGGTGACATGGTTCCCTATGTCATCGCACCAGTTGGTCTGCAGTACGCATTTGTCGAAATCGGAAAAGCCATCGCTCTCTCCGAGCGGGTGGCCGAACATAGCGAACCATTTGTGAATTCGGCGGTCATAGGGTGAATCCCAACCCTTCGTGTGGAACGTTTGAATTGCGGCCAAACGTTCTTGCATTGCCGCGTTTCGGACGGGATCGTTTTCAATTTCTCTGTCGTTAGCGCTGTAGCCCCACTCATAGCCACAAATGACCAACCCACCTTGCTCGTTGAGCCCTGGGAAGATCGAGTGGCCGACATTGAATTCGCTGGTGTTATAAGGCTGGTTCATCATCACTTTCCTTCGTTTCGCCGCACGGCGTAGGCTCCACAGGCTTTAGGCTTTGCTAAGCGCTCAAATCTTTTTTGACATGCGGCAATTTGTTGGAAAGTGGCGCCGGCATTCGCCACTCGCTCGATGAAAGGCGCTCCACCCAAGGTTTGAAGGCAGCCGTGCAAAACTGCTAAAACAGGTCACGCAGTCTTCAGTGGTTAGCAGTTTTCACCCTATCAGCTTTCAGAGAGCCGGAGGAAATAGGCTGAATGCCCGAACACTTTCCAAAAGTCGGAAACCCGAAATTGATAAAAGTGATAAAGATAAAGTTCTCACTTCAATAAATTTAGGGTTATGGTAGCCTCGAGTCGGAAGGAGATTCGTCATGTCCATCGATCCTCACTCATTTGCATCAACGCTACAGTCTTTGAGGAGTCAGCGGCGTCTCTCAAAGAGCGCGCTAGCTCGGATGGTAGGCGTCACCACAACATGCGTTTGGAATTGGGAAGAGGGGAACACAGAGCCTCGGGATGATAACCTGTTAGCTTTAAGCAAAGCACTGGATGTGCCAGCGGCGTATTTGCAGTTTGGCGCGAGAGAGCCGGAAATGGGTGAATGCGACCCTGCTAAGCTCCCCAACGCTCTTCATGAAGTTATTGCGTCCGCGAAAGTCCAAATTGCAAAGATCGCAGGGATCGATCCGTCGAAAGTGAAAGTGTCCCTCGACTATTGACGAAGTAGACTTTCCCCGGAAGGCCGTCGTATTGATAAACGCCGCGATCGGCACGTGATCGTGGACAGGCTGTCTTGTCAGCTTGCTACAAATCCGCAGCGGAAGGTGTACTTTCGTATCAATAGTCGCTGAGAGTGCTTTGCCGGGGAAGAGAATGGACAACGCTAAAAAGAAGTGGGTCGGTGTCGCATGTTTCGTCGGTTTCTTGGCTTCGTTGCAGGGAGTTAGCATAACCGGAGATGTGGCTACGCAAATTGTCATGTTTCCATTTTATTCCATCATTTTTGGTGGCTTCGTGGTTCTCATTGGCCTGGCGCTAAGCAAGGCCATTCCTTCAAAGACGGGCAACGACCAACATCCAATTAGTTCAAACCCCCAAAGAGTCTCCGTCCCTTCCAGTAAGACATTTAGGCCAGTTCCAGCGGCAGGTGGTTTAGACAGAGGTGCAGAGCCCCATGATTTCTACCATACAGCGGGAAAGGAGTTGTTAGATGGAGCAATGGAGCCGAGTAGCTGGGCACGAGCGCTAGTTGAGACCGAGGGTGATGAAAGCTCAATTAAGGCGGTGTATGTTCGCCTCAGAGTCGAACAACTCAAAGCGCAGGCGGATGCCTCGATGTCAGACGCAGAAGAATCAGATTTCTTGTACGATCAAGAAGTTCGGCTATGCTGTAGCGAGTTTGATTGTTATGATGAGGATAGATTGAAGCACGAACTCGCGAAGATCGAGACTCTCATAAGCTCTGGCGATGCTGCTTCTATGGCTAAGTTTCGTCAGGCTAAAAATCTAAAAATCGGTCGAGTACCACCGAGCGACGACCCTAAGGGTTTCCTACTCGCCGTTCAGCGTCGCATTCGGTCTCAGCTAGAGCTTTTCTGAAGTAGCGACATCCCTAATTAAATTCGAATAAAATCCTATGGCGACCCTTCTAATAAACGCAGATTGGATTCGCCTGCGCGTACTCTGGCCAAATGAGTGCGGTTCCTGACTCGACCATTGCGCAATTTATCTCGACATTATCCTCGTTGATACAGATGGCGGCTTTGCGACCATAGGTAGTCCCCGTTTGCCGACATTGAAGAGTGTGTCCATGGGCTAACTCAGCCAGCTTATCGGTTGCCATTTCAGCGGACGCAGTAGGGCAGGGATGGCCTGCACTACAAGTGCCATCTCTTTCACGGGCAGCAACCGCATTCAGGCGAACGCGGGTGCCATCGGAACATCTCAAGGTATCACCATCTGTTATGCTGGACACGCGACATTCGAAGACATCTGGTCCTGCCAATTTAACAACCCGATCGTTCGTCTCGCGGACTGGCGACGTGTGATAAAGATAAACGCCTCCCACTCCGATGGCAGTCAGTCCGGCAACGGCGATCAAGGCTGGTACGAGAGGCAACTCGCTTCTCCGTTTTTCAAAGCGCAGTACCTTATTGGCGGCGGCCTGTGTGCGCTTGCGTCGATGACGCAGTCGTCTGACCGGTTTGCTTGGAGTAGGCTTCTTGGATGACATCAACTGAGACTTTTTATGAGTGCGTCTACGCCTTCTTCAACGCCACGATACATGTCTCTTTGTTGGAAATGCGGTAACATCGATTGCTTGATGATTTCCGAACATCGCTCATCAGTTAGCGTGCTTTCCAACCCGTAGCCTACGGCTATCCTTATCTTCCGTTCATTTGGCGCGAGAAGGACAACCACGCCATCATCGTGATCCTTTCGACCGACCCCCCAAGCGTTTGCTAAGTCTGTTGTGAACGGCTCGATTTCTTTGCCCCCCAATGAGGCAACAGTAACGACCACCATTTGGTGCTTAGTGTCGCGTTCCAGCTGTTCGAGTTTTGTCGAAAGAGCTACTCTCTGGGCAGGTGTAAAGACACCGGCGTGGTCTGTAACACGACCAGTAAGTCTAACCGCTGGCGACGATAGAGCCGCTTGGCCATCGGCCGACTGCGCCCTGTCGTCCGGTTGTTCGAAACATCCGACCAGAAAGAGCGACGCAATCAATGTTGTCAGGATTGGGAAACGCATGGCCAAGATTGATTGTAAAACGGGCGTCGGTCAATCGCGGTAAAATTGCTAGGTATGGCGTTCCTGCTGCACGGCCTCAGCCAAGTTAATCAAATTGGACCAACGCCTATTTTAGGTTTGCAGTTTTGGAAAGCGGCATTAAGCGAATGGCATGAACCAAGCCATTCTATACGCACGCTTTTCAACTCCTTCGCAGGAGAAGGGTGACAGTCTCAACCGACAGCTTTCAGACTGTAGAGCGTTCTGTGAGCGGAACGGGCTAGTCGTTGTTGATGAGGTCACAGACTTAGGCAGAAGCGCCTACAAGGGCGACCACCTGAGTATCGGTAACTTGGGAAAGCTAACCTCGCGCATCCAAGCGGGTGAGATTCCCAAGGGCACAACACTTGTCTTTGAAAAGTTCGACCGCCTCAGCCGCCAAAAGCCCCGTATCGTACAGCGCTGGATCGAAGACGTTTGCGACCATGGGTTGCGGATCGCCGTTCTAGACGGCGAGAAATTTATCGACGCCCGGTTCCTTGATGAAGGGTCCAACATGCTCGCCCTGTTGGACATTCTCATGAACAGCCATGCTAGCAACATTTTCTCGAAGAACCTGAGCGACCGCATTGGCAAAGTTTGGCGCACCAAGAAAGAGGCTGCTCGAAAGGAACTGATTCCGCCGACCAGAACGCTGCCTGCGTGGCTCTACATGGACGACGAGGGTAAGGTGCAACTGGATGGGCAGCGTAAAGCCATCTTGCAGCGCATCTTTGAGATGACCGCCGAAGGCATAGGTGCATGGACAATCGCAAATACCTTCAATGACGAGGGGATCCCGAGTTGGGGGGCCAATCGGAAGCAGAAGGCAGCGAAAGTGCGCGGCTGGAACAACACGTACATTCGCATGGTCATCAACCACCCAGCCGTTGAAGGCGATCATCATTTCACGGTGCCGAAAGGCAAGGGAAGGGTGCGCAGCAATGATGTCGTCCGAGGTCTGTTCCCAAGGGCAATCGATGCGGACTTAGTTGCCAGAGCGCGCAAGGCGGTCGAACGGCGAGGGGCTAAGTCAGGGGGCCGCTTCGCTAGCTATGGCCGTAATCTGTTCGCCGGAATTGCGCATTGCAATGATTGTGGAAGCAAGATGGTGCTCACTGGCCGTGGTCTGAATAGCGACAAGCCTGCCTATCTGCAGTGTGATTCAGCGAAGAGACGGAAAGGCTGCACCAACCGCTCTTGCTTCGACTACAAGACGCTTGAGCCTGTCGTGCTTGAGAAAGTTCTGCACGTAGCCTTGGATGACAGGTTTTTCCAAAGCGATAATGAACACATTCGCGACCTAGCGGAAGCCGTGGCCCAAGCCGAGAAAGCCCTTACCGATGCGGACGCATTGCGGCAGGGCTACGGAAAGCTGTTCGCGCTAAGACCCGATGATACCCGCCTGCAAAGCGATTATGAGCAGGCCAGTCTAGAGTGCGACAAGCTGGAGCGAGCAGTAGGCCATGCGAAGCAGAAGCTAGTGGCAGCGAAAGGTTCAACGTCACCGCAGGAACACGTAGCGAGGGTGAGGGAGGTGCAACGCGCCATCCAGAGCGAAGATGAGGAAGTCATGCAAACTGCACGGCGCAGGGTTCATGCTTCGCTTCAAGAGGTTATCACCCACATGCGGTGCTGTACAAGGCCAGTCGAAGGAAGAAAGCTGGCTTACAAGTTTACGCAGATAGCACTTGCAGACGGGCTCATCACATTCACGGTAGATCAGGCGGGTAAGATCACGCAGGCACAGGATCTGACCAATAGCCCAGAGCATGTACACGGACTGACTACAGGGCCTGTAAGTTACAACAAGCCAGTCGTCGAAGCTATCCAGCAGCGCGCATAAGCTGACGCATAGTCCGCGCTGTCCGGTGGAAGGGAAGTATCTAGACCACCCACAGACGCTCAGGATGATAGGCAAAAAGAAAGGGCGCTAGTAAGAGCGCCCTTTCCTATTTCGGTGTCATCTGGCGCGTTTTAAGCGCTCAGTTATCGGGAGAAAATTCAATCTCCGTCACACTAGCAGACACCTTGCCGCTTTCCCATTCATCGGGAACGCTCTTGGCAGCGTAAAACTGACCTCTCTCTTGTTGCCAAATGTAGCCGGGACGCAATGGCGGATCATCACTGTAATCGCTGACCAGTACAGGGTAAAATGTGTGTTCAGCAATCGCATTGCCTTCCGCATCGTAGAAGACCACGGTGACATCGACACCGTCCAGCGAACGGTTTCCTTTGTTTTTCACCTTAAAGTCGAAACCGGGAACTCGGCCTTCGAACATAGAATCTCGATAGCTAGCCGATAGATCGTAGACTTTGACATTCTCGGCCATGTAGCGTTGGGCTTCTGCGTCCGTCTCAGGCTCTGCTTCCGCGACAGGCGACATCAACGGGCTTTCTGCCGCTGCGGTATTAGCAACGCTCGATTCGTCTGATTTGAAAACGTCCGACTTGTAGATCAGCCAGCCGATACCGATGGCGAGCAGGACGAAGCTGCCGATTTTCGCCAGCTTTTCGACTTCAGACGCCCCTTTGCCAGCTTTGCGCTCCTGCACCGCCCCGTAGAGCATGAGCGCAACAGCGGCGGCGAGAACGATCCATCCCCACTGCAACTGGATCGCTTCCATCATGCCGGACGCGAGCCCTCCAAATGGATTGCCCTCCATGCTCTCAGCGAGGTTCGCCTTCATCCGGTTGATGCTGATTTGGAAGTCGACGAACAGCACGATCACCAACGCGGCAGCACAAGCACCGGGCCAGATGGCGTCCTGTGTCTGATCCTTGGACGCCGTGAACGCTGCTAGCCCTGCGAGCGCGAGCAACGCGTATGCAAAAAGATTAGTGCCATCAGCAAAGATGCTGACGCTACCAATAATCGGCAATTGCACGATGGGCACGAACAGCCCCAACACGAGCAGGGCGCTACCTGCGAAGACGAACATTCGATTATTCAATTTCATTCCCCCTTTGAGCAACTTCCGCTGCATTGGACCTGTTCCATCGCTGCGGTAGCGGGCAGCCATAGCGCCGTGATCGTGAGATGCGACCTATGATTTCACCCCGCTAAAACATCGTTAATTTCACTCAGAAAGGAGGCGCTAGCCAAGCCAGCGCCTCTTCTGCATCGAATAGTTCGTCAGAGGCGCGGGATCGCTAATTCGCCACCATCTATTTCGAGCAGGAAGTGGTCATCGAACCGCTTGTAGAAGACCGGGATGCCATCGAAGTGAATACAACCTTCATCACTGTTCCAATGTACGGGGTCAGTGTCCGCAAAGGTCTGAAACTGGTTAGCTACAAACTCAAGATCGATGAACTGCATGTCTGTGTACCTCCTGCTAGTTGGTACACGGTCATCAATAGCCAGACTGACGGCCAATCAACCTAAAAATAGACAGGCAGGAGATAGGTCATCGATAAGCTGAACTACGACCCAAGTAGTCTCGCCAGTCGAGACATCTACTAAATGCTACGCGGAAAACCTCCTTACGTTCGATTTTGCTATCGCTTTCCCGGCAAAATGGTGTTCGATGTTCTGGCTCCAACAACATGGAGCAATGACATGAACTGGTACAACGTCCTCAAAGGCGACACTCGTAATAGGCTGGAAGCTAACTGGCGAGAGCAAGAGCCGTTGAAAGGCACCCGCAACGAGATCGACTTCAAACCTGTCTGTAAGCTGTTTCTTCCATGGACCACTGGCACTTGGCTGCTCACGGAACTTGAGCCGAACAGTTCAATCGCGTTCGGCTTATGTGACCTTGGATTTGGAACACCGGAGATAGGCAACGTATGCCTGAGGGAGTTGTTCAGCGGAACTGGCCCCGGCAATCTCTGGGTTGAGCAGGACATACATTTCAGGGCCACAAAAACGTTGAGCGAGTACGCAGCAGAAGCCATGCGGATCGGCTGCATTCGCGTCTAAGAACACGATGGAGCGAGAGTGTTTGCGCGCTCTCGCTCAATCCATGACTGCCGTTAGTCCTCGTGGGCTAGGTATACAGCATCCACTTTGAACGCTTGTTGGAAGCTACGCATGTCACGCAGGCTTGAGAACTGGAACACGATTTCCATACAGTCCTGCGTCGCGAAGGCATTGTATGTGGCTTCGAAACCACCTTCGATGTTCTCATTCAGCCAATCGCCAAACTCGACTTCGGCGTAAATCGCTTGGGCGCGAGTTACGAATTCGATGGGATCGCCGGAATGATCCAGTTCAGGCCATTGCGCGAGCGTATCCCATGCAGCTTCCGGTATCGTGATCCAAAGAACGTGCTTCAATCCATGTCTCCTTTTGATGGAGATTGGATGCTCTCACGGATCGCCGTTTTGTCTATTAAAATCATTTCGGTAGACAGATGGCAAACCTGCGATAGCCTCGCCCGCCCATTGCATTCAGGAACACCCTAGAAGGCATCGTACAGCGAGGCACCAGACCTCTTGCTAGCCAAGTGCGCAAACGGCGATGCCGTTCCTCCTGAGCGTCTATGAGGCGGATACAGAAAACCCCCAAGCCAGAGGCTCAGGGGCTTGCTGTAGGTCGAGGGTAAATTAGCCTTTGAAGTGCTTCTTCCACCAGCCTTCCGACCAGCCGCTCGGAAGGTCCGTGTCCTTCTTGCTCTCAAAGTCCTTCTTCACTGCCGCGAAGTCACTTCCGAACTTCTTCTCGCCAAGCTCGTTTGCGCGATCCAGCCCATAGCGCCCGATGTTGCGGCGGTAGGTCTTCCACGGCTCAATGTCGCGAACAACATCTGAACGAGCGCGCATCGCAGTCTGAGCGCTGGACTTGGGGGCATTTTCGACGGCCTGACGGATCATGTCGTCCATTTCGCCACTCTCAATTGCCGCCTTGGCATCAGTGAAGAACGCTACCGCATTGGCCTTGATAATCTCCTCATTATCCGTGCGACCGGTGGTGTTGCCCACTACGGACACAGAACCGATGTTGAGGCCGACAGATGCACCGCTCTTACCCTCTTTGACCTTGTACCAGCGAGCAATGCTTTTGCCGGGTTCCTTCTTCACCGATGCTAGAACGTCATCCAGCTTCTTCAGCAGTTGCTTCCTCTTAGCCGGAACGGGGTCTGCTGGGGGAGCAGCGTGGAAGTCCTTGGCGACATCCTTGTCGGACTTGAGAAAATCGAGAGCCATAAAACCTACCTCTGTTGTACGTTGTACCGAGTGCGATGTGTTCGCCTGATACCCTAGACGCATCTAACTGAGTACATTGCAACCAGAAAATCCAATCCGGTAAGTAAGAGCATGGGACAAGAACGCGAACGCATCTACAAAGTGAACCTTCCACTCCAAGACATCGAGAGCGTATTCGCTTTCCGCAAGACAGCAGCCGAGGGGTTGAACTGGCTCAAAGATCGTGGCCGTGAGGATGTTTTAATCAATGTCTACATGGGGAAAGACCGTGCGACATTCGTGCTGACAGACCTCGAAACGGCGCTGCTAATGAGGCTCAGCTTACAATGACAATCAGACACGAAGAGGCAGAATTTGCCTTCCCAAACCACCTCGTCCCTATCGCTTGCTGGATTTCATACAAAACGGACATCGACGCGAGGACGCGCCTCCTAGAAATTGCTGACTCTGCTCAGAAGTCTCATTGTCGGAGAAACGCATTGGTCGCGCTAGCGAAGATGGATTGGGCAGAAATGCACATGGGCAAGAAAGACTATCAGATTTGTGTCTACGTAACGCCGCTGGCCGAAATGTATGAAGCAGACGAACTATGGCTGGCAAACAGATACGCGCAAGGATGCAAGCCAACGGACAGCCTCTATCAGGTATGTATCGCCTTCAATGACGCCTTCGACCTAATGCAGTTTAAGGAGGGTGTGCGGGAAATCTATTAGGTGGCCATTCGGCAATGCGTATTCGGTCACTATCTCTCCCGATAAAACGTTCAGAGAACAACTTGTAGCAATGCTGCTCGTCATACCCCCATGAACGCTTAGAACTTTGTTTCACTCTCTTCCGGCTCCGGAGCCGTTTCGCAGTCCCCGTTCCAGTATTCTTCTGGATTCAAACTATTCCAATAAGCTGTCTGGGAAATGCGACCCGTCGTACGGTTAATCTCAGTGATAACCTTCGATTGACCGACTGTTCCGACCTCAGAGATGAATCGAGGCCCAACGGTGAGCTCGCAAGTCGAGAATTTTGACTCACAGTCCGATGTCCATCGCTTCTCATCAAAGTTAAAATAATGAATTGAGTTTTGGTACGGGTTATTTGGATAGATCCGTAATGTGCTGTAATAGCCTTCTTGATCGGTGCCTTTATCCTTATCGTCATAGCAATTGAGAACTATCGGCTCTGGTTCACTAAACTCTTCTTCACTATCACAGCCGCTGAGAAGAGGTACGAAAAATAACATGCAGCCTATTGAGAACTTCATTCTGCCCCCAGATCGATCACTTCCAATTCTCGCTAAACTCAGATGAGAAAGCCACCTGCTGCTGGTCTATCTTTATGCTGATTTCAAGACTTATTCATGCTTGATGGCAGGTAGGTGTAAGCACGGCCTTAATTTCGCCAGTGAGAACCAATCAGCACGGCTCTGCCTGCAGATCGACCCATTTTTCGCTCATGAAACCTGCCGTGTTAAATAGCGGCATGGCCAAATCCACACAAACACCGTCGAGCACCATTGGTGACCTACAGCCAAAGCTAGCAAAGGGTGCGAAAGCCCTACAGGCAACCGCTAAGAAGGAAGCTCGTAAGCGCAAGCCACACGGCAACAGCAAGTTCAGCGAGGCAAAATGGACAGCCATTTTAGAATGCGTTGCGACCTATGGCGATCTGATTGAAGCCTGCGACAAACCCGACATGCCAAGCGTTACCACAATCTATCGCTGGATAAGCAACGACCCCAATCTAAAGGACGACATGCGCCAAGCGTGGGACATGTTCACGATGATCGGCAACAGCGTGAACAATAACATCCTAAGGGGCGGCAAACTATCAACGGGGGACTTCCGCAGGGACGAAGCCCTAGCAGCACAAAACCGCTGGTTCATGTCAAAGACGAACCGCAGGGACTTCGGCGACAAGCAACAGATAGATGTCGTACACCACGAACCCGTTATCCTAGATGGTATCATCATCGACGGGGATGGTGGGGATGGCGTCTAAGCGCAAATTCGCGCCACGCTAGCAGCACGCCAACGGCCACCCCTAGCGGTCTTGATGTGGCGATCATTCAGGTAGTCAGCGATGCTTTGCAGTGTGGTGCAGCCATTAGCCCTTGCGAGCGCCAGATAGGGTTCAACGAGGGCCTTCCACTCCCTGCTGCGCTCAACACGCGCAATGGCGCTTGCCTGTCTTCCTAGGGCGCCTACGGCCCTTATGTTGCCCCGATCCCCTCCCAGCTTGGTGCCCCGTGCCTTTGCTGCCTTCAATGCCTCCTTGGTGCGCTTGCTAATTGTCTCGGCTTCCCACTGCGCAACCTGCGCCATGATGCCGATGGTAAAGCGGTCGGCAAAGGGCATGTCAGCGAAGCGAACCTCCTGCCCACTGTCGAACAGAGTATTGAGAAACGCGGCATTGCGGCTGAGCCTATCCAGCTTCGCAACGACGAGAACGGCACCCGTTAGCTTGGACAGGGCAAGGGCTTCCAGCAGCTTGGGGCGAGTGTTGGACTTGCCGGACTCGACTTCGACAAACTCTGCGATGGGTTGCTCGCCAATAGACCGTGCCACAGCCTCACGCTGCGCTTCCAATCCCAACCCACTATCACCCTGTTTGCGGGTGGATACACGGTAGTAGGCGACAAACTGCATGGTGGCTCCTGTTGCAACGGACATTGCATCAGTCGTTAAAGCCGTTGAGCAGTAGGAGCGACCGAAGACAAGGGAGGGTAGTATACACCCCTTAGCGGCTTGGATCAGGACAGGCCGATCCCAGTCATTCTGCCTACCTGAAACCACGCAACGCAGACCTGAGAATTTCCTTCACTCTGCTCAAAACCTAAACGCCTTTTCTCTAATCATGAAAGGCTGAGCGGCATTTGAGCATGTGACGCTTGGAGAGCGTCGTTAAGCTGTCAAAAGTGGCGGAAAGAAACTGGCAGATTTTGGAACCAGAATTCAACAAAGATAAGGTTCGGGTGGTGACGCATTTTGAAATTGGCGATACGGGAGCTGATGGTCTGTAACCGAGCGACGGTACGCCCTAGGGGGAATTTTCGTGACAATTGAGCTTGACCGGCTGGTCCAGAATTTGGACCCAACCCGTACGATTCTCTTTTTTGGCGCAGGATCATCAATTCCCTCCGGCTCGCCGTCTGCACCCGATTTGGCAAAAGCCATTTCCGAGCGCTTCGAAATCGACGCTAATGGGTTCAGTCTCGCAGAGATCGCCGAGCTAGCTGAACTGAACGCCGACCGAGCGAAACTGATAACTTTCGTCCGAGAACAATTCCCCCGTCCCAACCCGACCGGGGGTTTGATGAACATCCCGCTCTTCGGGTGGAAGGGCGTCTACACCACCAATTACGATGAACTACTGGAGCGGACCTATCAAATACGAAAGGTGCCCTTCACGGCCATTACGACCAACTACGACTTCTCGAAGCTTACCGGTCCTCTAGCACAGCCAATTTATAAGATTCATGGCACGATAGGTCAGGACGTTAGCGACGGTAACAAAAGCCGTATGATCCTGACACAGGGAGACTATGACAAAGCAATCGAATACCGAGAGTTCCTGTACACTCGCCTTGCTTCGGACATGGCCGGGGCAGACCTTGTGATCATTGGCTTCTCGCTTTCCGACCCGGACATCAAACAGGTAGTGGACCGGGTACTGACCATTCAGGCGAAGATGGGTGGCGCTGGCGGTCAAGTCTACCTTCTGCTGTACCAGAAGGATGAAAACCGCGCACGCTTATTCGAGGCTCGGGGTGTTCGCGTATCTTTCGGGGGCATCGACGAGTTTTCGGAAGCACTGGCACGCAAGGGACCGGCGGCGAGCATTATCTACTCAAGCTCGAACGACCCGGTTCAACAATCAAACATTCTTAGCGCGACAACGGTTGACGTGAAGCACTCGATTGAGAATTTCGCTTCGAACGCCAGCGCAATGTTCAATGGGTGGCCAGCGACCTACGCGGATGTTGCCGCCGACCTCACTTTTGGTCGGACCCTTTCCAGCAGCATTTTTAGCGCTTTCAAAGCTACTACCTATCAGTATGCCTCAATCGTAGGTGCGAGCGGCGTCGGGAAGACAACGGCTGCGCGCCAGATTGCGGTTCAAGCGGAAGCGGATGGGTGGTTGTGTTGGGAGCACAAGGTCGATTTCTCACTTTCGGTACATGATTGGACCACCGCAGCCGAGACACTTCAGTCTGCCGGTCTAGACGGTCTCTTGGTCATCGACGAGGCAAATTTCCACATAGGCGAAATCAATCGTCTGGTTGAAGCGCTGACCACAAAAGGTCTGACAAGTCTTCGTTTGGTGCTAACTTCCGGCCGCGCCCAATGGCAGTACCGCACCAAGTCAGTTTTCCTTACCAAGAACGGTAAGGAGCACCAACTCAGCAAACTGAACTCCCAAGAGATTGATCGCCTCATCATGCTGGTGTCCGCACCCAATGATGTTCGTCCTCTTGTTGAGGCAACATTCTCTGGATTCTCACTTCAGGAGAAGCGCAGACGCTTGGTCGAGCGGTGTGAGGCTGACGCCTTCGTCTGCCTCCGCAACATCTTCGCGACCGAGAAGTTCGACGACATCATCCTGCGCGAATACGCACAGATGAGCGTTGCCGATCAGGAAATCTACCGGTTGGTCTCCGCCATGCAGAATGCAGGCATTCGGGTACACCGGCAGCTTGTCATTCGGCTTACAAACATTGCAGCCGACATGGTCGAAACCGCCCTCCGCAATCTTGTGGACGTGATTTCGGAGTACGACATTTCGGATCGGTTTGGAGTCTACGGCTGGAAGGTGCGCCACAGCGTCATCGCGGGCATCGTTGCGAAGTACAAGTACGCTGATCCGGCGGCGATGCTTGATTTGTTTGAGCGCGTGATCGCTAACATTTCACCGACATACGAGATCGAGCGACGCACAATTAATGAGATGTGTAACGTCGAAACTGGTCTACCGAGCATCGCTGATAAAGATACGCAGAACCGGCTTCTGCGCACACTTATCTCAATTGCTCCCGGCGAGCCTATCCCGCGCCACAGGCTCATTCGCAATCTCATCTCGCTGGAAAAATTCGATCTTGCCGAGACCGAGATAAGAGTATTCAAACACGACATTGGTGTTGATGGCCCTGTCGCGCGCTATCAAGTGGTTTTGCTGCTAGCCCGCGTGATGTACACACCGGGACTTATGGATGAAGATCGCCTCGTGATTTTGCGACAGGCGGAATCACAGGCTGCGGCATCGGCCGAAAAGTACAGCAACAATCGACACGTTTTGACAGCCTTCTGCGATGTCGGCATCGAGCTTATTAGGCGCGCTAATGACGAGACGTGTTTTGACGCGGCGATGAAAGCTCTTAAGGAAGCTGAGGTTCGGACAAGTGATGAGGAGATAACCAAGTCCATTCGCCATTACGAGCGCCGGAGGTTTGAAATCGGACTTTAAGTCACCGCCTGTCGGCCGCAAAAGTCGAGTTCCCATTCCTTTCTTAGCATTCAGCCCCCTGCGGCCTTTTGCTAAAGGCCAACATAACAGCTTTGGCGCATTACCGCGCAATAGACATTGGCCCGAACTCGGCATCTAGTAAATACATGGATGGCGGGTACATCCAGTAAGACAAAAACTAAGGGCATCATACCCAACTTCGAGGGGTTCAATGACGATCAGCGCGCCGCCTATGCGCTCGCAACTTCCAATAACAATAAATTCCACCTCTTTTATGGAGGTGCAGGGTCCGGCAAATCGTGGCTGATTATGTTCATCGTGATTTTGCGGGCATTGCGCGCTCCAAACTCACGCCATGCGATCTTCCGCTTAACCCGTACATCATGTGAGCGGACGCTCTTCGAGAAGACATTGATCGAGGTGTTAGAAGCAGGGTTCCCCGGCCTTTACCAGCAGTTGTTAGAGCGCAAAGCGTTTAACCACACAGACATGACCGTCACCCTGTCGAATGGCTCCATGCTGTTCTTCAACGGCTTGGATGAAAACCGTTTGACGAAGGTACTCGGTGACGAATTCAACACGGTCTGGGTCAACGAGTGCAATGAGGATGGGCTTTCCTACGCCACCGTAAACGTTCTGCTCAACCGTCTCCGTGCCGTTCGCAGGACCGTCGATGGCAAGACGCTCAAGAATAAGATGTTCTTCGACTGCAACCCGCGCTTTTACAGCGATTGGGAATACAAGGTGTTTATGCAGGGTATCAACCCTGAGGATGGCGATGCAATTCCTCGTCCTGAGCAGTGGGTAAACTGCAAACTCAGGACCTTCTCCAACCAAGCAAATCTCTCTGAGGACTACTTGGAGAACCTAGAACTGATGGGCGCTAAGGATCGTAGGCGCTACATGGAGGGTGAGTGGTCGGATGAAAACCAGCACGCCCTGTTCACCGAGAAAATGTTCGTGCAAGGGCGCATTCCAAAGCCCACGCACATTCTTGATGCACACGACACGCTCAAGCATCTTGCCGAGGAAGGCATCCAGTTGGACCGTATCACGGTTGCCGCTGACCCCGCCGTTACCGCCGATTCCAAGAGCGACTTAACTGGTATCACGGTGCAGGGTATCTGCCAGCACGACGATGGGATTGAACATGCCTACGTCTTGGAGGACTTGTCGGGCCGCTACACACCAGACGCAGCCTGCAAGGTGATCGCAGACGCCTACAAGGAATGGGGATGCAGCCGCGTCATCATGGAAAAGAACCAAGGCGGTCTGTGGCTGGAAAGCACCCTGCGAAAGCACTTCCCTAGCGTTCCGCTCAAGTTCGTTTCCGCCACTACGACAACAGGCGGCAAAGCCAGCCGCGCTGAACCCGTTGCCGCGCAGTATGAGCGCGGTGTCGTCCACCACGTAGGAAGCTTCAAAGAACTCGAAACCCAAATGTGCGACTTCGGCAGTCCAGCATCTCGCCGCAAGTCACCTGACCGCATGGACGCTGTTGTCTGGGGTCTGACGGAACTCTTCGACCTTGGTGCCGAGAAGAAGCCCATTCCCGGTAGCCGCGTAACTCGTCGCGGCTATCGGCGCTAACCCAATCCCTTGCCGGAATAAGTATTAAGTCAGGGGCGCCCCTCTGGCCGAAGTAACTTATGGGCAGAGGGATAACTTGGCACAGGAAATCAACCAACCGACACTAGAGATTTCGAAGTGGCATAATCGCTGGCAGCGCAACCGAGACTTTGTTGACGGTGAGGAAGCGGTAAAGGCGAAGGGCGAACTCTACCTCCCCAAAGTACGGGTTACTGATAGCGCGGCTGAGTACACAGCTCATCTACAACGTACAGGCTTCTTTCCAGCCGCGTTCAAGATCGCACAGGGCTGGATGGGGCTGATCTTCCGGAAAGACCCTGACCTGCAAGCTGGTGCCCGCACCAAACTGCTAGCTGGCCTCGCTACCCGCGACGGCCTGACACTGGACGACTTATCTGCATGGTTCGTCCGCGAGACGCTGATTACCAACTTCACTGGCGCGCTTGTCGATCACCCACCTCGCAACGCTTTCCCTGCGAGCATGAGCGCAGCCGATGAACTGCGCTTGGGTTTCCGCCCCTATCTCGCCCGCTACACTGCCGAGAACATCCTAGAGGTCACACGCGGCTTCATCGGTATGCAGGTTGGCATTGTCCGCGTCCGTTTGCTGGAGGATGCAGGCAAGCAGGTGCGCGAACTGCTCATCAATGGCGCTGGACAATACGAGGTTCGCGTCCATCGCGACACAGGCAATGGCGGCTTCCAGCAGGTAGAGCGCTACATTCCTGAGCAGGATGGCAAGCCGCTATCAAAGATCCCGTTCGTCCTCCTGAACACAGAGGACAGCATCACGCCCACTCCGAGCCTGCTGGAAAATGCCGTTGGTCTGAACCATCAGCACTATCTGCAGGAGAGCGCGCTTGCCGCTGCCATTCATCTCACTCAAGCGCCTCGTGCTGTCATCACAGGCTACGTACCGGCGAAGGACGAGGATGGAAACGACATCATCACCGAATGGGCAATCGAACCCGGCGCGGTATGGGAGTTTCCAGACAAGGAGGTAAAGGTCGATTGGCACACTTATGCGCCGGAGGGCCAAGAACTCGTCATCAACAAGATGCGCGATTTGAAGGATGCGTTGAGCGCGATCGGTCACTCCATCCTTGCCCCTGAGAAGCCAGCGCCGGAAGCTGCCGAGACACAGCTAATCCGCCGCGCCGCTGAAAACGCCATGCTCGCTGATTTCACTAAGCGCATCGCCAGTCGCTTAGAGCGTACCTATTCCAAATGGGGTCAGTGGATTGACGGCCAGCCAGTTCGCTACGCACTCAATCTAGATTTTGTGCCGCAGCCTATGGCAGCGCAACAAGCGACGCTTCTGTCCAACATGGTAACGGCTGGACAGCTTTCGCTTCGCACTCTGCACGAAGCACTCAAGCAAGGCGAGTTGATGCCGCTGGACTTCGACCCTGAGGTGGAGGCGCAGCGCATCGCAGAAGAGCAAATTGACCTCCCGCCAATCGCACCGCCGGGTGAATAATGGCCAGCGTCAATGAGCAGCTACAAGACCGTGCCATCCGACACGCGATTGCCCTGCAACGCTATGGCAAGGGTCTGTCTGACAAGCTGGTAAGACTGCTCAACAGCGCAGACGCAGACATCGTCGAAACCCTCGCCAAGCGGCTTGTCGCGATTGACGAAGGAGGGTTCGACACCGGCCCCGCTACCACCAAGCGATTGCAGAAGGTGTTAGAGGAAGTCCGCGCCCTGAACAGCGCAGTCTACAAGTCCCTTCACGTTGAATTGGAGGGTGAGCTGGTCAAGTTCGCGGCAGCAGAAGCGGCCGCGCAAAAGGCAGCGCTGGAAACCGCCCTGGTGGTGGAATTGGGCACCAAGCTACCAGCACCAGCCAGACTTGCCGCTATCGTCTCTGAGACGCCCATACAGGGCTATTTGCTCAAGCTGTGGGTCGACGGCATGGAGAAGGCCCGCATGGACCGCATTGAGCAGCAAATCCGCATCGGACTGCTCGAAGGCGAAGGCACGGACAAGATCGTCCGTCGCATCCGTGGAACCAAAGCGGCTGGCTATCGCGATGGCATCTTGGACAAGAGCCGCCGTTCCACACAGAGCCTAGTTCGTACTGCCGTGACGCAGGTGAGCAATGTCGCGGCTCAGGAAACGTGGAAGGCCAATTCCCGATACGTGAAGGGCTGGCAATTCCTCGCCACACTCGACAGCCGCACGACTGTCACCTGTGCTGGTTTGTCGGGGCAGACGTTCCAGATTGGGGAAGGCCCAATGCCACCTCGCCACGTTGCTTGCCGTTCCATTAGCGTCCCCGTCACCAAGTCCTTCCGCGAATTGGGATTGGACAAGGACGAACTACCTAAGGGCACCCGCGCTAGCATGGATGGGCAGGTAGCTGGCGATACCACCTTCAAGGATTGGTTGCTGCGCAAAGGCGACACCATGCAGTACAAGGTACTCGGCAAGACCCGCGCTCAATTGTTCCGCTCGGGTAAGCTGGACCTAGACCAATTCATCAAGGCAGATGGCACTGTCCTTACATTGGACGAACTGGAAGCTCTATACCCTTCGCTGCTCAAGTAGGTCGTCCAATTCAGCCAAACTCTGGTCTAGATTTCCGGCCATCCCCCTGCAAATCAGCCTGACTACCGAGGGGCTAGAAATTGTCGGGTCTGGATAGCTATTATGAAGAATGGAGCCAACTTCGCTGAACAAGCGGGGGTAGTCAGTAGCCAGCGATTGCAAAGATCTTATCCTGACACGGAGTCGTTCGGCATTGTTCCAATTATCGGCAGTGAACGATTGTAACCCACCCAAATCACCTAAGGTCGCAAGTCTCGCGAACTCATCTCGCAATTGTTCAGTGACGCGAATAACCTCGTTGATGAGGCTCTGGTGTCTCTGGCGTTCCGCTCTTTCAGCCTCATCCTTCTGCCACCGTGCAAACCGCTTTTGGCCATCGGCGATCCACACCGCCGCGATAACGGCGACGATGCTGCCTATGGCAGCAGCCCAGTCCGCTGCATTCCCCCATGTGACTTCCAACGCACAGAACATCGGCCCTCCAAATAAATAAGATTGAAGCCGACAGTCTCGGCTTCCTGAGAGTCCAGTCGGCTCCTGAGAGGAAGACCTATAATGTCCGATACACCTTCAATCGAAGACCTACAGGCTCAGATTGAGAGCCTTATCACCGAAAAAACTACCCTAGCCGAGAACAACAGCAAGCTGGTCAAAGAGAAGCGTGATGCGCTTTCTAAGGTTGAGCAAGCCGAAGCAGCCGCAGAGGCAGCTAAGGACGAGGCCGCTACCGCAGCAGGCGACGAGCTATCACAGCTAAAGCGTCAAGTTGCGAAGCTGGAACGCGATAACGCTGCACTGTTAGGAGAGCGTGACACACTATCTGGCGACCTCCGTACAATCCGCATCGACAACGAAATCAGCAAGGCATTGGACGAGAACAAGGTACTCGACCACATGAGGCCTGTCCTCGCCTCACATTACAAGCTGATGGCAAAGTACGAAGATGGACAGGGTAACATCGACGGTAGGGCTATTTCGGACTTCATCAAGTCCCATCTAGCTAGCAACGAAGGCGCACACTACCGTAAAGCTAGTGACAACACTGGTGGCAATGCCAACGATAGTACAGGCACGGTCACTAATCCGAAGCTAACCAAGCGTCCTACAACACAAGCGGAATGGGATTACTTGGATAGTCTACCTGATGCAGAACGTAACGCGCTTTGTGATCAAATCGGCGAGCCGGGTCTCAAAGTCTAAGCCCAGAACCTACAGCATAAATAGCCGGTCAGGAGAAGCTACCTGACCGGCTCCAACTTGCGAGCCGAACTAACTACGCAAAGTTGGAGAAAACTTTATGACAATTACCAATGCTACTATCGCTGGCATGGCTGGTTCGGAGCGTAAGATGCAGATCGCAGTTGATCGCATCCGCAATGAAACAAACGAACTAGTTGGTTCGGGCCTTGCTGCTACCACCGCCGAAGTTCAAGCGCTCGCAAACGGCGGACCTCGCAAGGTATCGCTGGACTACGTGAAGCCACTATCGGCTGACGTTTTCAACGTCTCGAATGACGACATCAACGACGAAGGCGACGTTGGCGGCATGGAAGGCGCTAGCTTCAACGCCATGCGTCTGGACCTAAACTACGCTTTCGGGACCACCGACCTAACGCAGATCGTCACTGGCTACGCCAAGGACGGTGACATTCGCGCCGGTCTTGCTGGCTATCAGAATGCCGTTACCAAGGGCCTTGTAGGTTCCGCGCTGGTTGGCGTGAAGGCTGCACTTGCTGCTAACGCTGTCATCACCCACGATGTTGCAACCGATTTTGAATGGCAGGCAATCTACGACGCCGCTGCAACCGCAGAAGAGTGGTCGAGCCTGTTCAACGTGCTGATCGTTTCGCACGGCCGTTACGCCAAAATGCAGGGCGCACAGAACGGGTTCGTTGCTCCTTCGGAATCGAACACCCGTTTCGGTGAAGCGCAGGGCTACACCCTCATCAAAAGCAACACCCTCACGGACGACCAGCTAATCATGGGCCGTACAGGCGCGTTGGCATACGGCGAAGGCACTGCGCAGCAGGCTTTCGAAGTTGAGCGCAAGGCAAACGGCGGTAACGGCGGTGGCGCAGACATCCTGCACACTCGTTTCAGCCGCGTAGCGCAGCCAGTTGGCATGTCGTACGAAGGCGCGATTCCAACTTCGCAGGCAGCGGTTAAGGCTGCGCTGGAAGCTGCCGCAAGCTGGAGCCTAGTTGCTCCAGAAGCGCAGTTCGGCTTCCGCTTCATCAACTTCAACGTCGTCTAATAGGCAACGCTAGCGATTGGGGCCGCTCCGCAAGGGGCGGCCTTTTTCGTCTGAGGTTAAATACCGCGACACAAACAACGGGGCGAACATGGACCTAGCAGCATCAAGAACCTACGCCGCAGAGCGTCAGCTAGAACAATGGGACTTGGAAGCGGATGACGTTCTCCAAGCGAAGTTGCTGCTAGCATCAGACTACATCGCGGAACGCTATCAACTAAAGGCGGAACTAAGCGCCTCTGAGCAAGCGAAGCTAGATGTCGCGCAATTCAAGATTGCCTATGACTTCCTTGTCAACGGCGATCCAGCCAGCCGTGAGGAACGCATCACCACCAAGGAGAAGAGCGAACTGAGTGGCTTGGGTAAAGAGGAAAAGGAGTTCGCAGATGTCGAATACGATCCTTATCCCGGCGTAACGAGGCTCTTGGCGCCCCTGTGCGTCTCCACATCGCCCGCAAGCGTTAGCTTCGGCAAGTTGGTGCGCTAATGTCGTTCTACGCCAACATGGCCCTTCTAGCGGCTTCCCTGCTCGCCAAGTTCGGCGCTTCTGCAACGCTGACCTCCAATAGCCGCACCTTCAACAAACAGACCAACCGGATGGAGGGCGAGACCGCAGAGGCAACACAATGCCGCGCAGTTGTTCGCCCTGTGGAGATTATCGACGAAGATGGCCGCGAGGTCACCTACACGCAGGCAGTCTTGAACGTCGAACCCGTTGAAGGCGGCAAGCTAACCCTTGGCAGCGATACCTACAACATCGGCAAGGTAACAGTTGTCAAGCCTATCGGCAGTCCAATCATCTACTTCGCGGAGGTCAGCTAATGCGCATCGACCTTAGCGATCTGATGGATGGCAGCATCGAAAAACTAGTGGATGAAGCAGTCCTAGACGTAACCGCAAAGGTAACGCTGGATGCTCACCGCAACTTGGTCGAGGCAAGCCCCGTTAAATCTGGTGCCTTTCGTGGCGCGTGGACCGTCGAAACTCCGAACAAAGCCTATGACGATGGCATGATCGAGAACGACAAAGAATACGCGGCAGCGCTCGCTAAGGGACATTCCCCTCAAGCACCTTCCGGATGGGTGGAGAACAGTATTGAGGCGGCAACCCGCCTGTAAGGAGACACAATGAAAATCTACATGGACATTGATACGCTAAATGCGAAGTTTTGGGCAACTGCGCTTACCTACGACGAAGGCGCAAAGACAATTCCAGAAAGCCAAATCCTCACTGAGAATGGCCCTGTGCAGGAAGTGGACGAGGCTCAGCCTTGGGTCCGCTGGACAATCAACCCCGGCGCAAGCCAGCGCGTCACACAGGGCGAAACGGCCCTCTTCAAGAACCTAGGCACTGCCTTTCTGGAAGTCTTGGTTCCGAAGGGCACAGGCACCGCCACAGGTGAGGAAATTCGTGATGCTCTCATTGCTGCACTGGCAGATTGGAAGAGCGACGATAAGGCGCTGCACATCTACAAGCACAACGCATCCAAAGGACAAGGTACTAAGGAAAGCCATCAACTGAACGCGGTCTTCTACTACGAGTCCAAGCGCGAAGCCTAATTGCGGATAGGCGCATAAATACCGCGGAGCCGAATGCGGCTCCCCTAGTCTATAGATACAGGAGAACCGCATGGCACTCGTTAATGCATCCGATCTCTTTCACTCAATTGTGAAGGAAACCACTTTCGGGGAGACGCCTACCACTGGCGCTACCCGCTATGAACTACCCGTAGCAGCAGACCAAGAACCCCTTGCTGCTAGCGCGACTGTAATTGCAAGCAACACAAAGCGCCCGATGCGTTCGAGCAACGGCCAGCGCCGTGGTGCTGAAGTAGTGGAAGGCTCAGTTTCCACCCGCTTCGTGAAGGCTGACTTCATGGACCTTCTGCTTGAGAACGCGCTCTGCAACAGCTTCACAACGAACGTCCTAAAGGCTGGCGACACCGATCAATCGTTCTCGATGATTACCAAGTTCGCTGACGACATGTACAAGATCAACGCTGGCTGCGCAGTCACCGGCTTCTCGATCACGGCTAAGGGCAACGAGGAAGTTGCGATCAGCTTCGACATCATGGGCAGCAAGCAGACCCGCTCTGCAACTGACAATGCTCTCGCCGTTACCAATGCAACCGGCCTTGTCGAATTCATCGGATCGGAAGTCGGCACCATCACGGTAGCTGGTCAGACCCTACAGGTTGCAGACCTCACTTTCTCGACCAAGCTGGACAAGACCCGCCGCTTCGCGCTCGGCAGCAATAACAGCCTAGCTTATGGCGTGAATGGAGTTCGTGAGACGATCCTGACTGTGAAGGCTTACCGCGAGAGCTTCGCAATCGACACCGCGATCACCGGCCTAGAGCAGGCTTGCTCGTTCCAGATTGGTGGCAATGGCACCGGCTACAGCTTCGAAATGCCCGCCGCTTATGGCGACATTCCGAAGGACACGCTGAGCGACGGTAGCGCGTTCGCGGAAATCAACTTCTCGGCTGCATACGACGACACAGCAGATACCAGCCTAGTCATCACCAAACTCTAATTTAGAACGGGACGCTCTCCTCCCTTAACCGTTCTAATGGGTGGCTCGTTGCTCTGGCAGCGGGCCATTCCCATGAACTGCATAAATACTTGGCCAATTTATGTGAGGAGATTCCAATGGCCAAAATCAATTTCGACATTCCAACTCGTTTTGACGAAGAGCAGGCACGCGAAGGTGTCTGGTTCTCGATTGAAGACGAGCATGACCAGCTTTGGGGCGAGTTCAAGCTAGCTTACTTGGATGGCGATGCACCTGAGATTAAGAAGCTGCGCACCAAGCTGAAAGCCAAGTATGCGAAGGACATTCGCCTAGGCAAGCTGGATCAAGACAAGGTAGCGATGGAAGTCTTCCTGTCGTTCGTCCTGCTCGATTGGCGTAAGGTCAAAGCAAATGGCAAGGACGTAACGTTCAGCCGCGAAGCAGCAGAGGCCTATTTTGCCATTCCTAAAGTAGCATCCTTCGCATGGCCAAGGCTACTACAGTACGCCAGTGACGTTCGCCACTACAACGATAAGGCAGCAGAACAAGGTGTCGATCCTGTAATTGATAAGGACGAAACTCTGGGAAACTCCTAAGCCAACTCAAATGGACACTCCGCGAAGACTTGGAAACCCTACAGGACGAAGCCGACGCGGGTGTCCCCTATGCCATTGAGGCGCTGGACAAAGCATCCACCGAGTACAACGAGTTCTACTGGTGGGCGTTCAGCGAATTAGCAACCGAGCGACAAATAGGAATGGCCGTTGGCGCGATTCCATGTAGTGCTATCCATGCCTTCTGCGACGAGCATCGTATCACAGGCTATGAGCGCTATGTGTTTCATCATTGTATGCGCGAACTAGACATCGTCCAACGCAAGCACATCAAGAAGAAGAGCGATAGCGCGGCGAAGGCCAAGTAACCCACGGAGTAAATACGGGCACAGACTTATGAGGTGCCCATGGCGGAAGCTGAGAAAGTAATTAGAATCCGTATCGACGCGTCGGGTGCCCAAACAGGTGCCCGACAAGTTGGCGGCGCGATTGATAACGTAAAAGCAAAAGCCGCGGGCCTAGTCGGTGCTAACGACAACGCGGCGGGTTCGTTCAATCGCTTAGGCTCGGCCATGGGCGGCGCATCCAAACATGGCGCTGCGATGCAGGGCATCTTAGGCGGCATTCAGGGCCGTGCAGCTTCCACCGTTCCCGTTATCGGCAATCTGGTAAGCACACTCGCTGGCATGGGGCCGCAAGCTGCCGTGGTTGCGGCAGTGGGTGCAGCATTTGCCATCGTGGCAGCAAAGGCGGTCCAAGCGGCTGCGCAGGTGCAAAGCTGGAAAGCCTCGCTCCAGACAGTCACGGGAAGCGCAGAGGCTGCTGACTCCGCCTATCGCGGTCTAGTCCAGTTTGCAGCCAATACACCATTCACGCTGGACCAGTCGATTGAAGGCTTCACGAAGCTGCGCTCGCTTGGCCTGTCCACCAGCGAAGAAATCATGACCAGCTACGGCAACACCTCGGCTGCGATGGGCAAGTCCATGACGCAAATGGTCGAGGCTGTTGCGGACGCCACCACTGGCGAGTTTGAACGTCTTAAGGAGTTCGGCATCAAGGCCAAGTCCGAAGGCGACAACGTGGCTTTCACCTTCCAAGGCGTCACCAAAACCGTTGGCAAGAACGCGAAGGAAATTGAAAAGTATCTCATCGACATTGGCAACACCAAGTTCGCTTCCGCGATGGCGTTGCAGATGCAAACGCTCAATGCCGCATTCTCCAACTTGGAGGATAGCATCTTCCAGATGTTCGCTCGCATGGGAGAGGGCGAACTAGGCGATCTTGTCAAAGACATCGTCCAGATAATCTCGGCAGGCGTTTCGTCCATCACCCCGCTCCTAGGCGGCATCATGGACTTCTTCGGCGGCATACTGCGCGCTGTCTGGGAGGTGACGAAGGGCGTTGCTCAGTTCTTCACCGTCGGCTTCGGCGGTGCAGAGGGCGCAGGTAATGTGCTCGACACTTTGGGTGTCGCGTTCTCCGTTGTCGGTCAGGTGGCTTCCATCGTCGGCAAGGTCATTGGCAGCGTCTTCGGCGTCATCGCGCAAACTGCCGGAATGGTGGTCGGTCTAATCCAGTCGGCATTTCAAAAGCTGTTCGGCTGGATGCTACCTAGCTTCGACCTAACCGGACAATCGGCCGGCGAAAGTCTCATGGGCATCCTGCGCGCTGGTGAGTTCATCGCGAACACCCTGCCAGATGTGTTTGCGACTGCGCTTAAAGAGATCAAGTCCATGTTCGTCAGCGCGGGTCAGGCGCTTGCTGCGAGCCTAACAGGCGACTTCTCGCTTTGGGATAACGTGGACCTCTCGTTCTCCAAAACGAAGGCGGCATCCGCAGCCATGCGGACCGAAGCTGGCAAGATCTTCGCAGACCAGAAAGCCAACCGCGCCATGCTGGATGATCTGCGCGGCGACTTTGGCGGCGGCAACATCGACTATGACGCACTAGGTGGAACGCCAAGCGGTGCGCAGGGCGGCGGCAGCGCTGGCAAGAACGCAGAGGCCGAGAAGAAGCGGCTAGCGGACGAGTTCTGGGAAACCCTCAAAAACCAAGCCGCTACCGCTGCACTCCTACCAATCGAAGCCGAAAACCTCACGAAGCAGCAAGAACTACAGAAAATCCTAGGCCGCGATCTGGCCAAGGATGAGCAAGATCGCGTGAACGCTGCAATGCAGCTCATCCGCACAAATGAGTTCCTGACCAGTGCGAAGGAGGCCAGCGCGGCAGCCAACCGCAAAGCTGGAATCGAGGAAGAACTTACCCGCAAGCGGATAGCGGGAATGAGCGAAGAGCAGCTTGAGGTTGAGCGCGCTGTTCTCGAATTCCGCACCGACGCATTGGCCGAGGGATTGGACCTAGAGGACGAGCGATACAGAAAGGCAGAAGAGCAGCTTCGCATTGATGAGCAGCGCCTAGCGATACAAGAAAAGATCAACGCTCAGTTGTCTCGCGCTACCGGCCTCGCTGACCAGTACAGCCAGACCTATCGAACGGCGCAGGAAACCATTGGCTTTGCCAAGGATCGTGAAGCTGCCCGCGTTGCCTACAACAGTGGAGAGTATGGCACTGGCGAGGTTGCAGAGCGAACCTACAGGGAAGTCCTAGAGGGCATTGACGACGCTTCGAAGGAAGGCGGTCGCCGCATGAAGGAAGAACTGGGCTTCGCAATCGAAGACCTAGGCTCCATGATTAAGGGCAGTTGGGGCAAAGCGATCAGCGGTCTTGGCTACCTCATCCAAGACATGGTTGCAGCATCACGCGGCGATGTGGCTAGCGGCGGATTGATGGGCGGCATTGCTGGCGTGCTCAGCAGCGCGCTTGGCGACGAGAAGGGCTCCATAGCCAAGGGCTACGCCGAAGCTACCGAGAAGACCCTCACAGGGCTGTTCAAGGGCGAAACATGGACGAAGCCCCTATCCAGCATGACGAGCAGCTTTGCTGACTTCAAAGGGAGCTTGGGCAGCATCTTCGGCAAGGGCGGCGACTTCATGAAGGGCATGGGCAATGTCCTCGGCACCCTAGGCGCTGGCGCGCAAATGGGCGGAATGGTCGCAGGCGTTGGCAAAGCCCTGTGGGGCAAGTTCAGCACCACTGGCGCGCAGGTCGGCGGTGCAATTGGAAACATCTTTGGTCCGATCGGTGGCATGATTGGTTCGACGCTTGGCGGCATCGTGGGCGGTGCTTTCAAGAAGACCAAATGGGGCGCCGCTGACATCACGGCAAACGGCGTCACGACGAGGGGCAACAATGGAACGTCCATTGACGGCGCAGTGGCGGCGAGCGGGAACATCACGGACAGCCTAGCGCGGATCGCAGACACGCTTGGCGGCAACGTGGGCGACTTCGGCAGGATCGTAATTGGCCAGCGACACGACGACTGGCGCGTCAATGCAACGGGTACCAGCCTGAAAAAGAAAAAGGGCGCGACCGAGTTTGACGACGATCAGGAAGGCGCAATTCGCTATGCCCTCAGCCTCGCAATCGAGCGCGGCGCTATCACCGGCATCCGCGCTTCCACCAACCGACTTTTAAAGGCCGGTAGTGACATCGAGGCGCAGCTAGAAAAGGCCCTGCAATTCGAAGGTGTGTTCAAAAGTCTGGATGCGCTGAAAGACCCTGTGCAGGCAGCAATTAGCGGCCTCAACACTGAGTTTGAGCAGCTAACCGGCTTGTTCAAGGAGGCAGGTGCTAGCGCAGCAGAATGGGCCAATCTTGAGGAATACCGCAGTCTAAAGATGCAGGAGTTGATGAAGCAGGAAACTTCCACTCTGCGTGATCTTCTCAAGGATTTGAACGGCGAGGCAGGCGGCGCAAGTCCACTGTCATTGCTGACACGCGACATGGCTGATTTGGCCAAGTTCCAGACCGACATTGCGGCTGGAAAGTCCGTCGATCAGGGCGAGTATTCCGACCTTGTAGGAAGCATCCTGGACAATGCTTCGATCTACGGCGCGAACTCCACTGAGTATCAGGCCATCATTGAGAAGCTACGCGGTGCAACCGAAGGGGCGATTGAAAACATCGAAAGCCGTTTCGAGAACGATCCGACGACGAACGCGATCATGGATGGCACGAACGCGACCGTAAGCGCAATCGGACAGACCAACGACATCCTGTCGCGCATAGAGGAAAGGCTGGCGGCCACAAACACGAACACAAATTCCAGCGGCCCTTGGGCAAGAGCAGCGGCCCGCAATGGCAAGCTGCTAGCCTACTGAGGGGGTAAATACGAGCATGGCACTTGATCCCCTCAGAGCAGCTTTCATCAAGCAGGAATACCGCTACGCCATCGCGAAGGATGCCGCGCTCCTAGGAGCAGACAAATCCGCGAGGTCGATAGAGGTTGCGGCCAATGTGGATGCGGCAACCGCTTCCAATCTCGCTGCTACCATCCTCGCTCAGAACGCTGCCGCCAAAGTCTACAGTGTCGAGATTGAGGGCTTGCTCACGCTTGATAGCTTCCTTGGCGGTGTCCCTCGTTACATTCCCGAAATTGCAGAGCTTTCTACGGATGGCAGGACATGCCTTGTCCTCTCATTCGAGAGCGATCTTGAGACGGGGAAGACTACTGCAAAGGTGTTTGGCTAATGAGCATTGGAACCTATCTCGTCCGCCCCTACAATCTCACGGTTACAGGGTCGCAAAGCGCAGCAAGCGCACCAGCCAGCAACCTGAATGTCGATTATCCGAACATGGTTTGGAGAAGCACAGGCACAACGGGCGCTTATGTCGCCATCGCCCTTGATGCTTCGCTTTCGTGGGACTTCGTAGGGCTGGTGGGCGCTAGTCTCTTTGGCGCAGACACCATTCGCATCCGGGCGGCTGGAAGTGCAGCAAACGTCACAGCTTCACCGGCCTATGACCAGACATTCAACGTCACTGGCACGGAGAACGCGGACTTTAATCTCGCCTACCACTTGCCCGAGACCGCGATGTCGCACCGCTACATTCGACTGGACTTCACGCTCTCAGGCAATCCAAACGCCTTCGTGCAGGTACAGCGTCTTGTCATTGGAAAGCGCCTAGAGGGCGAAGGTATCGACGTTGGCGCGGACTTCAATTTCGAGGACACAAGCCGCATCACCGAATACCGTGGCATCCAGATTTCAGACCCATTTGACGCGAAGCAGTCGTGGAAGTTCAGCATCAGCAATGTGAAGGCCACCGATTACAACAGCAAGTGGAAGTCCTTCCTGAAAGCATCCAGCGGTAATGCGGTGCTGTTTATCCCTGACACATTCACTGGCGCACATAGTCAGGAGGGAGTGTTCGGACGCATCCAAGGCCAAACAAACGGCAGTCTGGAATCCGGTGATACTTACAAGGTGAACCTCTACATAAGGGAGGTCTAAGCCAAAGCTTAAATAAGCGGTATGGCAACACCTCTTAACATCCTAGTCGAAGTAAGCCCGCTCAACGGCATCACCCCCGTTACATTGCGTCTCGCGAGCATAGACGCCGATCCCATTGCGGTAACGGCAAACGGTCTGAGCTGGCTTCCCTGCATCAATGTCCTGCCCAAGCAGAGCGTCACGCTGTCGAAGGACGGCACACTCGACAACATGGAAATCAGCCGCGGTGAAGTTGGCTTTGTCGTCTCGTCGGACTTCGCGAACAGCGCATGGATGACCTACAAATGGTCGGGAGCGTTCTGCCAAATCTGGGTCGGTGAGAGAGGCGCACCGTTCTCCGATTACATCAAATACTTTCAGGGCAAGGTAAGCGCGCTCAGTCGCGAGGGCATCGAAGCAACCTTTGCGCTGCTAGGCCCTGAGGCAGACCTCACCAGCACGGTCCTCACGCTAGAGTATGCGGGCACAGGTGACGCGGAAGGCCCTGCCTCATTGAAGGGCAAAGCCAAGCCGCGCTGCTACGGATCGCCTCGCTCGGTCGAACCCGTCGAAATTGACCCTATCCATCTTGTCTATCAGGTCCACGCTTACGGCCCTGTGCAGAGCGTCGTGCCCTATGAGTACGGCGCTCCGCTGACCTCAGCGCAGAACAAGGGTAACGCAGCCAACTACGCGACCCTTTGCGACATGACGCTCGCCGCCGGCGAGTACGCGACTTGCTTGGCGGAAGGCATGTTCCGCTTTGGCGGCACTCCAACCCCGAAGGTATCTGCAGATGTCGTGATGGCCAGCGGTAGCAGCCTGTCTGACATCGCTGAAGCGGTGCTGCTGGATGCGAGCGTTCCGGTAAGCGCGATTGGCGACTTTGGCGCGTTCAGCGCAGTGGAAACGGATCTCTACATCACAGAGGAAACGGAGGCTCTGGACCTCCTGTTCGACCTTTTCAAGCAGGCCGGTGGCTACATCTTCCCCGACAGCGAAGGCGTCTGGCAATGTGGCAAGTTCTACCAGTCATCCAAACCGGCTGTTGCTCTCAAGAGCGACCGCTCAGCCTTTCCGATGCTGCTAAACTGGAAAGAGGATGCAACGCAGGCACCCGTATGGCGGGTCAAATACGGCTATGAGCGCTGTTGGGGCGTCCATGCGGATTCGGATGCTTCTCCGCTCATCAACGAGCTTGCCGGTGATGTGGCGGCAGCGAAGAATGCAGCCGAGAACGCCGAGAACACCGCTCTAGCTGCAAAGATCGCCGCAGACGTTGCTACGGCGGCAATCAACAGCTTTACCAGCGATAGCAAGCTGGACCCTAGCGAGAAGAAGCGCATCGTCGCGCTGATGGCTGAGTACGCGGCGAACAAGCCGCTCTATGAAGCACAGGCTAACCAATTCAGCATCACGGCGGAAAAGACCGCCTACCAGAACGCCTACACGATCCTGCTGGCGTATTTGGGTGGGCTAACTCCTGCGTATGACGACCTCTCGACCAGCACAACGATTGACCGCGCTGTCTTTAGGCAGAAGTTCGCAGACTACCACACTGCGCAGACTAACTTGCTGCTCAAGTGGGCGAAGCTGTCCAAGACCGATTGGAAAGGTGCGTGGAGTAGTTCGACGACCTACAACAGAGGCGACAGTGTAACCTACAGCGGACGTTCATTTGTCAGCGCAACTGATAACAACACCGGAAACACACCTCCATCAACCGCGACATCGAACACCCACTGGACGCTCATCGCAGACAAGGGCGCAGACGGCCCGACACTTTCAATCACGCCAAGCAAAGCGGGATTCACCTTTTTAGATGGGAAGGCAAATCCTACCGCTCAGACCATTACCTTTACCGCAAAGGTAGAGGGGCAAACGGTAGCGGTGGATTGGACTACCGCACCAAACATCAAGGTACAAAGCAACTCTTCCACATTCTCTGTGACGCTGGCGGAACTAGGAGCAAATGAAAGTGTCGTCGTTACAGCGATTTACAAGGGGCCAGTTGCTCAGGCTTATTCGCTTACCAAAATAGCAGATAGCAGCGCGACCGTTGGCGCGCCAGTCGGCACCCCTGTTGCTGGCAGACCGGCTGAACAAGTCATCTTTGATCTTGATGAGATCGTTGTTCGGACCGGCGATCTAGAGGACATTTACGGCGACACTGCAAGCGCAGCGCAAAGCGCAGCAGACGCGGCAAAAGCGCTGGCGATGGCCAAGGCAGCGAGGGGCAACAACCTCGTCGTCAACGGCGACTTCTCGGCTGGTAAGCAGGGCTGGGCCGATGCCTATAATGGCGACATCGGCGCTCACAACGAAACGACAATGACAGCGAAGGCATTTCAGGGCGCGACTAACGCACTCGTGAACGACAGTCTGTCTCGCAAAGACACCCGAATGACTGCGCCGTTCCGTGTGGTGAAGGATCGCACCTACCGTGTGACGTTCGAGTATTTTGCATCTGGTGGCCGCATCGTCCTAGCGTATGTCCGCCACAATCTGGATGGGACATACCATAGCTGGAACTCATTCCACGACGAGACCGGCTCTACTACCGGTTGGAAGCCCGTAACCTACGATTACAAAGCTGCCGCAGACCACTTTGTGAGTCCCGGTGCCATTACGAATTTCAGCAGCAACGGGGTCAATCAAGCGTTCCGCTTCGTTTCCATCGTAGACGTTACGGAGAGCTTGGATGCCAAGGCTCAGGCTACAGCGGCACTAGTTGCCAAAGGCGACGCGCAGACAGCGGCTACGACTGCACAGGGCGCAGCTTCAAGCGCAACCGAGCAGGCAGCGGCAGCAACGCAGCAAGCGCAGCTTACCGCTAGCTACCGGGAAGCCATCAAGAAGAACAATTTGGTTCTTCAGCCTACCGGCAATCTCGTCGGCAACCTACCATGGCAGTGGTCTAACTCCTCGCGCTCAAGCTCGACTATACCATCGGTTGCACCAAGTGGTGACTTGTCCATCGAGGTTTACGGTGATGGTGTCGCGCACAACGGCAACACTTATACCGGCAACATCAAAGGTAGAAAGTATCGCTTCTCCGCTTGGGTAAACACCCTAGCTGCGAACTCGCGCTTCCGCTTGCTTTTCCGAAACGCAGGAGGCGGTTTCATTACCGGTCTAGAAGTCCCGACCATCGACATTGGTAAGGATTGGCATTTCGTTGAGTTTGATCTCGATGTCCAGACCGAAACGACGACCTACACTCCAGCGACCGACATGATGGACAATGACGTATCCCCGTTTGGCTCTGTCTACATCTATGACTTCCGCGTTGAGGACATTACCGACCTCTACGAGTTAACCTCTGACGTTAAACAGATGGCCGGTGCGCTAGCTTCCGCATCCGGCAGACAGACCGCGTACTGGCAGGTTGAGACTAATACCAACTCAGGAAGCCAAACTTTTATTTCCGCAAGGTCGGACAGCCAGACGGACAGTGCCACTGTAACTTGGTTGTCTGGCCTTCGGTCTGAGGGTTTGAGCGCATCGTCTGCCGGAATGACAGTGAGTATGACGTCTAGCGGTGGCAACGTACACAAGGGGCTTTGGTCGAAGGAAAGCTATACCGGATCGGCCTACATTTCGTGGCAGGTCAAAATAGGGACGAATGAGCGCGTTTTGGTCGGACTGACCAACAAGCTCTATAACGGCGTATCGAATGAAGACCCGACCGCCATCGACAGCGTGCCCTATCGAACCTGTCCATTTGCGCTGACCACTTGGACGGATGGCTACTATCGTATCTTTGAAAACGGCACCACGGCGCAAACGCTGACGGAAAAGCCTCGCTCCACTGATGTCATTTCGATCAGCTACGAGAGCGGCAATCAGATAGTCTATCGCATCAATGACCGCGAGGTCAGGCGTTCGACAACGACGAGCGGACAAAAACTTTGGGCATTTGCTGCGCCATACTCACCGGGCGGTGCTGCGCGAAACATCCGCTTCCTGCCACAGACGACAGGCTCAACCTCGTCCGTGTCAATTGGTGCACGTGAGTTTGCAGTCTATAATCCTGCTGGCGGCGGCTGGGTCAAGGCCCTCACGATTGCGAACGGCAATGCGCTGTTCAGCGG
>JAPYSD010000762.1 GCA_029936705.1 Croceicoccus sp.
CCGGTCGGAGGTGTCGTAGTCGGTCGACACGGTCTCCGGGTTGCAGTTGATCATGATGGTTTCGTAACCCGCCTCTTCCAGCGCGAAGCAGGCGTGGCAGCAGCAATAGTCGAACTCGATCCCCTGCCCGATCCGGTTCGGACCGCCGCCCAGGATGACGACCTTCTTGCGGTCGGACGGATCGGCCTCGTTCTCCGCCTCGCCGAAGAGTGGGTTTTCGTAGGTCGAGTACATGTAGGGTGTGATCGCCTCAAACTCGGCGGCGCAGCTGTCGATGCGCTTGAACACCGGGCGCACGCCCAGCTTGTGGCGCAGCGCACGGATTTCCTCTTCCGAGGTGCCGCCCGCCATTGCCTTCAGCGTATCGTGCAGCAATCCCGAACGCTTCGCCTGCGTTTCGCCCATGCCGCCCGCGACACCGACCGAGCGCACTGCCAGGGTCGACAGCCGCTTGTCCGAGAAACCCATGGATTTCAGCCTGCGCATACCCTCGGTCGTGCGCGGGATGCCATTGGCGATGATCTCGGCCTCTTCGGCGATGATCTGCTCGATATGCCGCAGGAACCAGGGGTCGTACTGCGTGATCGCATAGATCTCGTCCAGCGAGAGACCCTCGCGGAAGGCCTGCGCCACGATCAGCAGCCTTTCGGGCGTGCGTTCGGCAAGGCGCGCGGTCAGCACGTCCTTGCTGGCGCCTTCCAGTTCCTCGACCCGGTTGAACCCGTCGAGCCCGGTTTCCAGGCCGCGCAGCGCCTTCTGCAGCGATTCCTTCATGTTGCGGCCGATCGCCATCACCTCGCCAACCGACTTCATCGCAGTGGAAAGCTTGTTCTGGCTGCCCTTGAACTTCTCGAAGGCAAAGCGCGGGATCTTGGTGACGATATAGTCGATCGTCGGTTCGAAACTAGCGGGCGTCGCGCCGGTGATCTCGTTCGTGATCTCGTCCAGCGTATAGCCCACCGCCAGCTTCGCCGCGACGCGCGCGATCGGGAAGCCGGTTGCCTTGGACGCCAGCGCCGAGGACCGCGACACGCGCGGGTTCATCTCGATCACGATCAGGCGGCCCGACTTCGGATCGACAGCGAACTGCACGTTCGAACCGCCTGTTTCCACGCCGATTTCGCGCAGCACCTCAAGCGATGCGCTGCGCATGATCTGGTATTCCTTGTCGGTCAGCGTCAGCGCAGGGGCGACGGTGATGGAATCGCCGGTATGCACGCCCATCGGATC
>JAPYSD010000243.1 GCA_029936705.1 Croceicoccus sp.
AGCTGGGATGGCCATTGTACCAGCCGACCAGCGAAGCGCTGCCGATCACGCCGGGCAGGTCGGCGCCGGGGATGCCGAGATCGCGGTCATGCGGCGCACCGGTGGCGATGATCACCGCATCGTACAGGGCCTGCAGTTCCAGCAGCGACACGTCTTCGCCAATGGCGATATTCCCGACGAAGCGCACATTTTCGGTCAGCGCGGTTCTTTCATAGCGGCGCGACACCGCCTTGATCGTCTGGTGATCGGGTGCGACGCCCGTGCGGATTAGCCCATAGGGAACGGGAAGCCTGTCGAACACGTCGACACGGATTTCATCGCCCCATTCCTTGATGGCAGCCTCAGCCGTGTAATAGCCCGCCGGCCCCGATCCGATAATCGCGATATGCCGCATCGATGCACTCTCCCGACCCGCGCTCCATGCGCCTTTTGCGTGAGGCTATCGCATGAGGCCGAAAAGAAAAGGGGCGATGCGGGATCAGGCGGCCAGAAACTTGCGCAAGGCAGGGGCCACGCGTTCGGGATGCGCCAGCGATGAAAGATGGCCGCCCGAACGCAGCTCGATCTTTTGCGCATGCGGCACGAGGCAGCCCAGCATCGTGTGATGCGCATAGGGCACGATCGCATCGTCGGCGACTCCCACCAGCACGACCGGAACCCGCACGAAAGGCAGCATTGGCGCCACGCTCCATCCCGTCAGCGCGAGCAATTGGCTGCTAAGCCCCTGCGGCGACGGCGAGCGGAAGCGGCGCATGAGGTTGGCGCCCGCACCGCCCTCTGCGATCAGCGCGCGAAAATTGGCGGCCAGCCGGCTGGGATGCAGGTATTCTTCCGGATCGAACAAGCGCCGGATCACCTCGGGATTGGTAGGGGCCACGGGCAGACCCGACGTCGTCGAGATCAGGCCCAGCCGCGTCACCCTGCGCGAGGCTTGCACCGCGATCTGCTGCGCCAGCGCGCCGCCCCATGAAAAGCCGATGCAGTCGAACGGTCTGCCGGGGTGCAGGGCCTCCATCAGGTCGGTCATTGCCGAGGACAGGCCGCACATCAGCATGTGCGACTGGCTGTCGGGCGACCCGCCGCATCCCGGCATGTCGGGAATGACGATGGTGCGCCCTTCCGGCGCGTCGGGGCCGGGCTTGGCCAGCTCGGTCGCCATCGGCTCCAGCAACTCGGCATTGAAGCCTATGCCGTTCAGCATCAGCAGGGGCGGCGCCTGCGTGCTTTTTCCGCCATGGTCCAGCAGGGCGGCGCGCATGGTCAGTCCGCCGACGCTGATGTTGCGATAATCGAATTGCATGGCCGGTCTGCTAGCACGGGGTGCTGGCGCAGGACAGTCTCCATTCGGCCAGCCCCGTCCGCTTGAAGGCCGTGCATCGTACCGTTCAATCCTTGCTGACAGGGGGGCGGCACGCTGCTAACGGCGCTGGCATGAGCACCGATCTCTCCACCATTCGCAATTTCAGCATCATTGCCCACATCGACCATGGCAAATCGACCCTGGCCGACCGGCTGATCCAGGTCACCGGCGGGCTGACCGACCGCGAGATGAGCGAGCAAGTCCTTGATAACATGGACATTGAACGCGAACGCGGCATCACGATCAAGGCGCAGACCGTGCGCCTCAACTACACCGCGCAGGACGGCGTCACCTATCAGCTGAACCTGATGGACACGCCCGGCCACGTCGACTTCGCCTACGAGGTCAGCCGCAGCCTCGCGGCGTGCGAGGGGGCGCTGCTGGTGGTGGACGCGGCGCAGGGCGTGGAGGCGCAGACGCTGGCCAATGTCTATCAGTCGATCGAGCACGACCACGAAATCGTACCCGTCATCAACAAGATAGACCTTCCCGCCGCCGAGCCCGAGAAGGTGAAGACCGAGATCGAGGACATCATCGGCATCGACGCGCAGGACGCGGTGCTGACCAGCGCCAAGTCCGGCATCGGGATCGAGGAAGTGCTGGAAGCCGTCGTCAGGCGTATCCCCGCGCCGACCGGCGACCGGACCAAGCCCTTGAAGGCGCTGCTGGTCGATTCGTGGTACGATCCGTACCTGGGCGTCGTCATCCTGGTCCGCGTGATGGACGGCGTCATGAAGAAGGGCGACCAGATCAAGTTCATGCAGGGCGGCACGCAGCACCTGGTCGACCGGGTCGGCTGCATGCGGCCCAAGATCGAGCAGCTGCCCGAGCTTGGCCCCGGCGAGATCGGCTTCATCACCGCGCAGATCAAGGAAGTCGAGCAGGCCAAGGTCGGCGACACGATCACCACGGTGAAGGGCGGGGCGGACAAGGCGCTGCCCGGGTACAAGGAAGTGCAGCCGGTGGTGTTCTGCGGGCTGTTCCCCGTCGACGCCGCCGATTTCGAGAAGCTGCGCGAGAGCATCGGCAAGCTGCGCCTGAACGACGCCAGCTTCTCGTTCGAGATGGAATCGAGCGCGGCGCTGGGCTTCGGTTTCCGCTGCGGGTTCCTGGGCCTCCTCCACCTGGAAATCATCCAGGAACGGCTGAGCCGCGAATACGATCTCGACCTCATCACCACGGCGCCGTCGGTGGTGTACCGGCTGCAGCTGTCCGCCTCGCGCACCGACGACGCGCGCGAGCTGTATCTGCACAATCCGGCCGACTATCCCGACGTCAACCGGATCGAGAGCATCGAGGAGCCGTGGATCAAGGCGGTGATCTACACGCCCGACGAATATCTAGGGCCGATCCTGAAATTGTGCCAGGACCGACGCGGCATCCAGCGCGACCTGACCTATGTCGGCGGGCGCGCGCAGGTGACCTATGAACTGCCGCTCAACGAAGTGGTGTTCGACTTCTACGACCGGTTGAAGAGCATCAGCCGCGGCTATGCCAGCTTCGACTATGAACAGATCGGCCTGCGCGAGGGCGACCTCGTCAAGATGAACATCCTCGTCAACAACGAGCCGGTCGACGCGCTGTCGCTGATCGTCCACCGCAGCGTCGCCGAGGCACGCGGACGCGGCATGTGCGAGCGGCTGAAGGACCTGATCCCGCGCCATCTGTTCAAGATCCCGATCCAGGCGGCTATCGGCGGCAAGGTCATCGCGCGCGAGACCATCGCCGCGCTGCGCAAGGACGTGACCGCGAAGTGCTATGGCGGCGACATCACGCGCAAGAAGAAGCTGCTGGAGAAGCAGAAGAAGGGCAAGGCGCGGATGCGGGAATACGGTAACGTGAGTATTCCGCAGGAGGCTTTTATCGCTGCGCTACGGATGGGTGAGGAATGATGAAGCCCCGCGCCTAGGGCGGCGGTCGCAAGGCGACCGACACCCTGGAAGCGAGAGGCTGTAATCACGGCCGGCGGCCGCGCGGGCATCAGGCCCGCCGCGAGCCGTTCGACGTCATGGCCGCGGCTTTGTTGCGGCTGGCGGCAGCTTCTCGGTTTCTAGCCCAAAAGCTGCTATTCCGGTTACGACGACATTGCAGACATTCCTGATGAAGGGCACTTACCGGAAATGAGATGGGGCTCGCTTGCACTAAGCATTTCGCTGATAGCCCTTCCGATGCTGTTTTCCTCCCCACCCTCGTCACCTATCGCGATCGGCATTTTCAGCCTCGGCGCGCTCCTCTTGATGGATTGGTCATGGGAACAAGTGATAGGCCATGCCGCTTGGGGAATGGAAACTCGCAAAGAGGAAATCGTCGCGGATTTCTATACCTTCGATAATGCACGCTGGCGCTACGCTCTCGCGGTCGTCATCTCAGGAGCACTGGTGCTCTCGTTTAGCCTAAGCGGGTCTGAAGAGTTCGATATGGCTGTTCTTGTCGGTGGCTATGCCCTCTTCGGATTAGCAGCTTTCGTGAGCACTCTGCGGTCGCGTCGTCGTATTGCGCGAGGTGGCTAACCACCGACAGCTAGCCACGACATTTCAGTCGTCAGCGTTTCGCGGCGCGTACGGTGAAAGCGGACATGGCAGCTTTGGGGGATTTCTGTCCAAAAGCGGACTTTCCGGTAGCGACCCCATTGCGGACGTTGCTGTCAAAGCGGCTCAATGTCCGAAATTGGAGATGTTACCTGACTTTATGTTCGCATCTCTCTCGCGAGTTCGGCGATCAATTCCGCGGCAGGCAGAGCGCGAGCAAGTGGCGCGCCTTGACCCGCCCATTGCGCTCCAAAACCACCGTGCGCAGCAGTCTTTGCCCCAGCGTTCAGAGCCTTCCCCGCATCATACGCAATTGGATATTCGGGCGGGGTAAGCCGCGTTTCCTGCCCGAAGTCCGTGAAGTCGTTCCGTAAGCATCGCGCTGGACGACCGGAGATCGCGCGCGTCATGATCGTGTGTTGCGCAGCAGGGCTGAATAATGCCGTGCGGTAGGCCGTGTCGGCACTGCTTTCCGGGCAAGCAATGAATGCGGTCCCGAGTTGGGCCGCAACGGCTCCCATGTCGAGCACAGCTCTGATACCCTGCCCATCCATGATACCGCCTGCCGCGATAACGGGGAGACCCGAATGCCTGACAAGCAGGCGGGTCGGGGGCAGGGTGCCAAGACAATCGTCTGGTGCGTTGGGATCGAACATGCCGCGATGTCCGCCCGCTTCATAGCCTTGAGCAACGACGGCATCCATGCCCGCCCGGCTTGCTGCCTGGGCTTCATCCAGGCTTGTTGCAGTCGCCACCAGGAAGCAGCCAGCTTGCCGCAAGGCAGCAGTCTGCTCGGCCGAAGGTAGCCCGAAATGAAAGCTTACCATCGCTGGACGCAGATCAATCAGGGTACGAAGCATATCTTCGTCTTCGAGGAAGCTCTTATAGATCACGCGGAGCACTTTGGGTGGGGCGACTTCAAACTTCCGAAACATGGGAGCGAGTGTCGCCAGCCAGGCAGACTCGCGTTCAGAGTCCGGTTGAGGGCTTGTATGGACGAATACGTTCACATTGAATGCTCGCGTCGTGGCCGCGCGTATTTCTGCTACCATCCTCCGCACATTGGACGCGTCCGTGGCTCCTACGCCAATCGAACCGAGACCTCCGGCCTCCGAAACGGCAGCCGCCAACATCGGCGTTGATACGCCCGCCATTGGGGCTTGGATTATGGGTAGTTGAAGGTTGAGACGATCGAGCATCCTTATTTAATGCTCGTTCTCCCAAATATCTGCAACGGGGCCATTAGCTGCTACCGCAGAGTGCCGTCTTAAACGTCCGCTTACCACCCCATTCCCGTCATTCATCCCATTCGCCAAACCCCAAAAGCAGGCAGTCAACCTTCCTAATGGATTCCCGCCTTTGCGGAAATGGCGAAGCTTGGCGCGTTGGGATTGCGCCTGGCTTCAGGAGCCTCGTTCCCCCTCGCTTCGTTGTTCAAGCTGCAGCCGCGCCGCGTCCAGCTTGCGGTTGATGCTGTCGATCAGTTCCGCCTCGCTGCGCTCGTCCTGCGCAGCGCGTTCGGCTTCCCATTCCGCGCGCCATTCGCGTTTGAGGCGGGCCAGCATCGCATGGTCGACCGCGCTTAGTCCCCTGGCGCCGTCGGCGGCAAACCGCTCCGGCGCGCGGTTGCGCAGGAGGAACATCAGAAGGCGGTCGTTATAGACGCGGCGCGTGCCGACGATCTGGCCGAAGTGGTAGACGGGCACCTCGACCCCGTGGATGGCGCGTTCCATGGCAACGTCCTCCAATCGCTGGACGCCCAGCGCCAGCGCGGCTTCCCAGGCGGCGCGGAATTCGCCGCCCTGCTTGTGGCGGCGCAGCAGATAGGCGCCCTCGGGTGTCATGTTCACCGCATGGGCGGCGCGCTTGACGCTGCCGCTGTCGGCCAGCGCCTCGATAAAGCGGCGCTGGCGGTCGGGCGTCCAGCCATCGTGGCGATTGTAGCGGCGCGGGACGGGGGTGAATTCGGGCAGCGTGCCGCGCGGCTGGCCGCCAGCGGGAACGGGCAGGCCGGTCGAAGCGGGCGGGGCAGGGCGGGAC
>JAPYSD010000244.1 GCA_029936705.1 Croceicoccus sp.
GTTCTCGCCCCTGCGCGGACTGGAATTGTCGAGCGATTTGTCGTTGAACTACATCGTCACCGCGCACCGCGCCTGATCAGGCGTCCGCGTCGGCCCGCTTGCTCACGCGGTGGCTGTCCTCGTCCTCGCCCTGCTTCCAGTAGCTTGAGGCATAGAGCCGGTCGCGGCCCAGCCCGCGTTCGGTGCGCAAATAATCGCGCAGCGCCTTCATGGCGGCAAATTCCGCCGCGACCCAGCCATAGGTCTCGCCTTCTTCCCAGCCCAGCTCGCGCAACTTGCGCAGCAGCAGTTCGGGATCGCTGCCCGGATGCGGATTGACCAGCCAGTGGACGGCGAACCCATCCGGCACGGCCAGGTCCTGCCGGTCGTCGGCGTGCTGGATTTCGATCACGGCGGCACCCCGCGCACCCGGATCGAGCGCTTCCAGATTGACCGAGATCGCGGGCAGCGCCGTCATGTCGCCCGCCACCAGGTAACGGTCCATGCCCGGCGGAAGCGGCTTGGCCGGACCGGGCCCGCCGACCAGAATCGTGTCACCGATGTGCGCATTCAGTGCCCAATTCACGGCAGGACCGGGCATTTCGCTGTCCGAACCGTGCACCGCGAAGTCCAGATCGATGCCATCGGCGTGCTGTTCGCGGATCGTATAGGTCCGCACGACCGGCTTCACACCCTCGCCCCCTTCGCCCAGCCGCAGCTTGACATAGCCGCCGGCAAAGCCCGCCGGAAAACCGGCCATGCCCGGACCGCCCAGCCGCAGGCGGACCATGTTCGGCGTCAATCGGGTACGAGAATTCAGTGTCAGAGTGCGCGGTTCGGGGCGGGCCATCCATGTCCTTTCGGTTGATTATGCGCGGCCTACATAAGCGCCGTTCGGCATATTGCGAGTGCTTCGCAATATTTATTTGAGCGCTTTCGCCCATTCGTCCGCATCGAAACCCACCAGCATTCCGCCCGCATATTCCACGATCGGCCGCTTGATCATCGACGGATTGGCCAGCAGCAGGGTCTCTGCCTTGGCCGGGTCGATGTCCTGCTTGTCGGCATCGGGCAGCTTGCGAAACGTCGTGCCGCGCTTGTTCAGGATCGGCTCCCACCCCTGGTCGGCGATCCACGCCTTCAGGTGCTGTTCGGGCACGCCCTGCTTCTTGTAGTCGTGAAAGACATAGTCGATCCCTTCGCCATCAAGCCATTTGCGGGCCTTCTTCACCGTGTCGCAATTGGGGATGCCATAGACGGTCGTGGTCATGTCGGGGGCCTTTCGCGAAATATTCAATATGCCGCCGCCGATAGGACAGGTGGACTTTTGCGCGCAATGCAGGAATAGGCGGGCAGGAACAGGCAGGCGGCAGCAGCGCCTGCCGGGGCAGGGATCCAACATGGGCGTCACCGCATGAGCGTGAACAGTTTCGGGCGCGTGCTGCGCTTCACCACCTGGGGCGAAAGCCACGGCCCGGCGCTGGGCGCGGTGGTCGATGGCTGCCCGCCGCGCATCGCCCTGTCCGAAGACGACATCCAGCCCTTCCTCGACGCGCGCCGCCCCGGCACCAGTCGCTTCACCACGCAGCGCCGCGAACCGGACGAGGTGCGGATCCTGTCGGGCGTGTTCGAGGGCCCGGAAGGAATACAGCGCACGACCGGCACGCCGATCAGCCTGATGATCGAGAATACCGATCAGCGATCGAAGGACTACTCCGAGATCGCGAAGAGCTATCGCCCCGGCCATGCCGATTATGCCTATGACGCCAAGTACGGCTTTCGCGATTATCGCGGCGGCGGACGATCCAGCGCCCGCGAAACTGCCGCGCGCGTCGCGGCAGGCGCGATCGCGCGCAAGGTCATTTCCGGCGTCACGATCCGCGCGTGGGTGTCCGAAATGGGCGGCGACAGCATCGACGAAGGCAATTTCGACGCCTCGCTGATCCCCACCAACCCGTTCTTCTGCCCCGATGCCGCCGCGGCGGAACGCTGGGCGGAACGGCTGGACTATGCCCGCCGCTCGGGCTCGTCGCTTGGCGCGGTCGTGACCTGCGAGGCTTCCGGCGTGCCGGCAGGCTGGGGCGCGCCCGTCTATGGCAAGCTCGACGCCGATCTTGCCGCCGCGATGATGGGCATCAACGCGGTAAAGGGCGTGGAGATCGGCGATGGCTTCGACGCCGCGCGCCTGACCGGTGAGCAGAACGCCGACGCCATGCGGCCCGAGGGCGACGGCGTGGCGTTCGACGCCAATCACGCGGGCGGCATCGCTGGCGGCATTTCGACCGGCCAGCCCGTAAGGCTGCGAGTGGCGTTCAAGCCCACCAGTTCGATCCTGATCCCCGTTCCCACGATCCAGAAAAGCGATGACGCCGGCGGCTACCAGTCCGGCGAGATCGTGACCAAGGGCCGCCACGACCCCTGCGTCGGCCTGCGCGGTGTCCCCGTGGTCGAGGCGATGATGGCGCTGACGCTGGCGGATCACTTCCTGCTGAACCGTGCGCAATGCGGCTGAAAGCCTGGCGGTAACGGCCCCGTCGTATGATCGCCAGAAACGATCAATACGGTTTCATTGAATAATTCTATCAAACTTATCGGCTTTCTCCGCTTGGGGTTCGCGGGCGCAGCACCTATCTGTGAAAGGCAAGATCAAACAGCGCTCGTTTTTCGGGCCGAACACCAATGGAGAAACATCGCATGGGTATCATCGGAAGCACGATCAAGCCGTTCAAAGCTACCGCTTTTCAGGCCGGCAAGGACTTCTTCGACGTCACGGACGGCGATGTGAAGGGCGATTGGGCGGTATTCTTCTTCTACCCCGCCGACTTCACCTTCGTCTGCCCGACCGAGCTGGAAGACCTGGCCGAGCAGTACGACTCGCTGAAGGGCATGGGCGTGGAAGTGTACGGCGTGTCGACCGACACCCATTTCAGCCACAAGGCATGGCACGACACCTCGGAAAAGATCAGCAAGATCAAGTTCCCGATGCTGGGCGACCAGCTGCACACGCTGTCGAACAACTTCGGCGTGCTGCGTGAGGAAATGGGCCTGGCCGATCGTGCGACCTTCGTCGTCGATCCCGATGGCGTGATCCAGATCATGGAAATCACCTGCGAAGGCGTCGGCCGCAACGCCCGCGAACTGGTCCGCAAGATCAAGGCCGCGCAGTACGTGCGCAACAACCCCGGCCAGGTCTGCCCGGCGAAGTGGGAAGAAGGCAGCGACACGCTGGCTCCCTCGCTCGAGCTTGTCGGCAAGATCTGACCCTCGCATCGCCCTCTTCCCGCGAAGGGGCACTGAAAAGCGACAGCGGCCCGGATGGTCCTGCCGTCCGGGCCGCTTTTGCGTCCGCAATCCGTAGTAATCTTCGAACAGGAGGCCCCCGCCATGCTTGAAGCGAACCTCAAACAGCAGCTTAAGCAGTATCTCGACAACCTGCGTGAGCCGATCGAACTTGTTGCCTCCCTTGGTGAGGGAAAGAAGTCCGACGACACGCGCGAACTGCTCAACGAAATCGCCGAACTGAACGACAAGGTCAGCGCGAGCTTCGACGGCAGCGACGACCGCAAGCCCAGCTTCATCATCCGCCGCGCCAGCGACCCGCAGAAATGGGTCCGCTTCGCCGGGCTGCCGCTGGGTCACGAATTCACCTCGCTGGTGCTGGCCCTGCTGTGGGCAGGCGGTCATCCGCCCAAGGTGGAGCAGGACGTGCTCGACCAGATCGAACGCCTGGAAGGCGATTTCGATTTCGAGATGTATTTCTCGCTGTCGTGCCACAACTGCCCCGACGTGGTTCAGGCGCTGACGCTGATGGCGCTCTACAACCCGCACATCAATGCCACGTTGATCGAGGGCGGCACCTATCAGGACGAGGTCGAGGAGCGCGGCGTGATGGCCGTGCCCGCAACCTTCCTGAACGGCGAGATGTTCGCCAGCGGCAAGATGGGAGTCGAGGAATTCCTCGCCAAGATGGACACCGGCGCGGGCGCCAAGGCGGCCGAGAAGATCGCGGGCAAGAAGCCGTTCGAAGTACTGATCGTGGGCGGCGGCCCTGCAGGGGCGTCGGCGGCGGTCTATACCGCGCGCAAGGGTTTCAGCACCGGTATCGCGGCCGAACGCTTTGGCGGGCAGGTGCTCGACACCATGGGGATCGAGAACTTCATCTCCGTCCCCTATACCGAGGGGCCCAAGCTGTCCGCGGCGCTGGAGCAGCATGTCGGCGAATACGACATCGACGTGATGAACCTGCAGACGGCGGAAAGGCTGATCCCCGCGACGAAGCCCGGCGGCATGCACGAGGTGGTGCTGGCCAATGGCGCATCGCTGAAGGCGCGCAGCCTGATTCTGACAACCGGGGCACGCTGGCGCAACCTAGGCGTGCCGGGCGAGATGGACTATCGCAACAAGGGCGTCGCCTATTGCCCGCACTGCGACGGCCCGCTGTTCAAGGGCAAGCACGTCGCGGTGATCGGCGGCGGCAACTCGGGCGTGGAAGCGGCGATCGACCTTGCCAATATCGTCGGCCACGTGACCTTGATCGAGTTCGACAGCAAGCTGCGCGCCGACCAGGTGCTGGTGGACAAGCTGCGTTCGATGAAGAACGTCGACATCATTACCTCGGCCGCGACGACCGAGATCCTGGGCGACGGCGAGCGCGTGTCGGGTCTTGAATACAAGAACCGCGAGACGGACGCACTGCACAAGGTCGAACTGCAAGGCGTCTTCATCCAGATCGGACTGGTCCCCAATACCGAGTGGCTGAAGGACTCAGGGCTGGAGCTGTCGAAGCATGGCGAGATCGTCACCGATGCACGCGCTGCGACCAACCTGCCGGGCGTATTCGCGGCGGGCGATGCGACCAATGTGCCCTACAAGCAGATCATCATCTCGATGGGACAGGGCGCGACCGCGGGTCTCTCGGCGTTCGATTATTTGATCCGCACCGAACCGGCGGACCAGATCGCGCAGGCGGAAAAGGTGGCTCAGCCCGCCTGACCGTCACGCCGCGGCGAACAACGAAGGGGTGCTCCGTCACGGAGCGCCCCTTTTGCGTTGGCGGTGCGTGGCGGTGTCAGCGCCGCCGCTTGAGCACGATGTAGAGCGCGCCCGCCCCGCCGTGGCGTGGATGCGCCTTGCGGATCGCGGCGATATTGCCCGCGTGGCGGCCCGCTGCCAGCCAGTCGAGCAGCTTCGCGCGGATCGCGCCGCGCGTGCTGGCCCTGTCCGCCGCATCGACCGGACGCGGCTTGCCCGCCACCACCAGCAGGACCCGCGCGCCCTGCGCAATCGCTTGCGTCATCCCGGCCTCAAGCCTGCGATAGGCGGCGTCGAGCGTGTAACCGTGAAGGTCGAGCGAGAAATCCGGGTCGATCGTCCCGCGCCCGAGCTGGCGGTCCCATCCGCGGTCCAGCCCCCCGCCCTCGCCAAGTGCGGGCGCGGGCATGGGCGCGGCGGGCCGCTGCGGGCGGGCAGGTTGCAAACGGGGCGCGGGTTTTGCCGGCGGAGCGGGCGCAAGCGCCTTCCTGTCCGCCGTGTCCGGACGCTTGCGCCCGGGCATCGGCGTCACCGTCGCGGCCAGGTGCGCCCACGCCCGCCGCTCTTCATCATCCAGCTCGCGGCCCGGTCTTCTGCCCCCGGGCTGTCTCACCGCTCGCCGGCGCGAAGCCGCGCCAGGGTGCCGCGCGGCAGCAGCAGGGTCACGGCCGCATCACTCGACATGCCGCCCGCGATTTCCTTCGCCCGCTCGCCCGCGCCCCAGAACGTGTCGAGCCGATTCGCGCCCTTGATCGCGCCGCCGGTGTCCTGCGCGATCCAGATGCCGTCCGCCTCGTCATGATCGGCATCGATGACGACCGGCGCGCCCAGCGGCACGAAGCGCGGATCGGCGGCGACACTGGCATGCGGCCGCACCGGCACGTCGAGCGCGCCCAGCGGACCGTCGCCGGTC
>JAPYSD010000245.1 GCA_029936705.1 Croceicoccus sp.
GCGCAGGTTTGAGCCATAGAACAGCACCGCGCGGGCGCCGTAGGTTTCGGCCAGTTCGCTTGCAAAGTCGCGGATCTCGGCGCGCACCGGCGCGTCCAGCGCGCGGGTGACGCGGTCGCGAAGCGCCGCGCCGTCGGGTCGGACACTCACGGTGTGACGAAGGCGATCGGCGCACCCTCGCGCAGGGTGTACTGGCCGCCGGGGAAAACCTCGCCGTCCAGGACGAAGCCATCCTCGACATCGATGTCGAACTGCCCGGCATCGAGGCGAAGGATACCGGCCCGTGCCAGCTTGGCATCATCACCGCCGCGGATCGTGCGCCAGAAATTCAGGATGAAATTCGGGACTGGCGCCTCTGTCGCCAGCAGCTTCATGCCGCCCCGCTCGCGCCCGAAGGGACGCACGCCCAGCGGCAGGCGGTGCATCGTGGAGACCAGCATGATCAGGCGATTGCGCGTGCCGACCACGTCCATGCCCTCTTCCGTGGTGGCGACGCCCGGGGCGGCGATGCTGATCCGCTTGCCCTCTCGCCAGCCCGAACCGCCGAAGCCGAACGCGACATTGGCGATCGAACCCAGCATCGACAGCGCGACGGCCAAATTGTTGAAAGCGCCGAACCGGTGGGTGGTCTGCGCCAGGTCGGTGGCGCTGACGAAAATGCCCGCGCCGAACAGGAAGCCGCGCACGGGGGCACCGGCCTCGCCCGGTCGGCTGATCTCGATCGCCGGGCGCATGGTGAAGCGGTCGGCGTGCCACCCCTCGATCACCTCGGCCACGCTGGTCTCGGCATCGATGCCAAGGTCGAAGGCCAGCGCGTTGGTCTTGCCCTTGGGCAGCACGGCGATGGCGGGCGCGGTCTTCTTCCACAGCGGGCCGCCGCAGGTCAGAACGTCGCGCACGGTGCCGTCGCCGCCTGCCACGACGATCAGTTCGACGCCGCGTTCCTTGAACTCGGTCAGCGTGCGGCGCAGGTCCGAACGGGTGCGCGGCGACAGCACGTCGACGCCCGGCGGCACGTCCAGCCCGTTGGTCTTGACCCCGTGGCTGCGCGGATTGCAGATCACCGCAACGCGCGAGGCATCGACGGGCGCACGGCCGACACGGCGGACGAAATCGGGCGCGCTAACCGGCGGTCGCAGTTCGTCTGCGCTGCCGTCGAAGGCCAGCCGGGCAAGGCTGCTGCTGTCGTAGATCGTCCCATCCATTGCTTTGTCTTTACCGTCTTAAGCTAGTGTGGCGAGAGCGAAAATGAAGTTTTGGTGACGAAAATTGCAGTTCCGCCGCCGTATTGTACATTTCCGCAACACCCCGACCGGTTCGAAACCGCATGCCTTTGCCGCGCGTAACAAGAACCGGATGACGAACCCTAGCAGACGTGAATGAACAATGGAGAAATATCCTTGAAACAATCGGTCACCAGCCTCGAAATCGCGACGCCGGGGCGCGCGCTGGTCGAAATCACGCGCGAAACGGCCGGCTGGGTGGGCGAACAGGCGGTCGAAACCGGCCTGCTGACGGTGTTCTGCCGCCATACCTCTGCCTCGCTGCTGATCCAGGAGAATGCCGCCCGCGAGGTTCGCGGCGACATCATCGACTGGCTTGACCGCATCGCGCCCGAGGACGGCGGCTGGCAGCACGACGACGAGGGACCGGACGACATGCCCGCCCATCTGAAGGCGGCGCTGACCGGGGTGAACCTGTCGATCCCGGTCGTGAACGGCAGGCTCGCGCTTGGCACGTGGCAGGGTATCTACCTGGCGGAGCATCGCACCCGCCCGCACCGCCGGACAGTCGTGCTGCACCTGCTGGGCGAATGATTCCCGGTACATGCGCCTTTTATCGCGCGAACCGGAAACACGACGGGGCAAAAGCGTTAGGCCAGCGATACCGCCCTCAACAGAAAGCCGCCCACCCATGACCATTTCGATCGAAGCCCATGTTGCGTTCCGCTTCGAACAGCCTACCGATTTCCTGCTGCAGATGGAGGCGGCGGCCATCCCCGAACAGCAGCTTTCCGGGCCCGGCATTTCCATCAGCGCCAGCGAGCACAACGCCCGCGTTCCGGGCGAGGACATGGTCGGCGAACGCATCTGGCTGCGATGCCAGGGCGATTTTACCGTCGACTACGCCATCACCGCGGACATCGCCCGTACCATCGCGGATATCCCGGCGCTGAGCGCACTGCCGCCCCACCGCCTGCCGGGCGAGACCGTGTCCTATCTGTTCGATTCCCGGTTCTGCCCCGCCGACCGTTTCCAGCCCTTTGTCGAGGCCGAGTTCGGCGGCACCAGCGGCGGCGCACGGATCGAGGCGATCCGCGAATGGGTCGCCAGCCATTTCAGCTATGCGCCCGGCACCAGCGACGCCGCCACCACGGCGGTCGACAGCTTTGTCGAGCGTCGCGGCGTGTGCCGCGATTACGCGCATGTCGTCGTCGCGCTGGCCCGCGCATCGGCGATCCCCGCCCGCTTCGTCAGCTGCTATGCGCCCGATGTCACCCCGCAGGATTTTCACGCCGTGGCCGAGGTGTTCCTGGCCGATCCCGGCGGCGAGGAGGACAGCATCGGCAGCTGGCACCTGGTCGATGCGACCGGCATGGCCAAGCCGTCCGAGATCGTGAAGATTGGCCTTGGCCGCGATGCCGCCGATGTCAGCTTCCTCACCTGCTATGGCATGAGCGCGCTGCAGGACAAGCGCATCAGCGTGCAGCGCGGCTGACGCAAGAAAATTGCCGAAAACCCCCCTTCGCTTTTCCGAACGAGAGTTGACAGCATCGCACTCACGATTAATGCCCCGCAAGGTGCGACCGCACCGATGATCCGCCACCGCCGCCGCCTTGCAGGAGCCTGTCCGCCATGAATTTCACCGCGAACAAGCTATTGCTGTTCGGCGCGACCGGGGACCTGTCGCAGCGCATGCTGCTGCCCTCGCTGTGCGCCCTGCATTCCGAGGAACTGCTGCCCGAAAACATGCAGATCATCTGCACGGCGCGCACCGAATATAGCGACGAGGAATTTCGCGATTTCGCCCGCGCGGCGCTGGCCAAGTTCCTGCCCAAGGGCCGCGACCTCAAGATCGAGCCGTTCCTGCAGTGCCTGACCTACCAGGACCTCGACGCCTCGACGCCCGAGGGTTTCGACACGCTGGCAAGGAAGGTCGGGCCGATCGGCAAGGGCGACAAGGAAGGCCTGTCGATCTTCCTGTCGACCGCGCCCTTCCTGTTCGAACCGACGATCAAGGGGCTGGCCGCCAACGGTCTGGCCACGGGCAACGTGCGGATCGGGCTGGAAAAGCCGCTCGGCACCGATCTTGGCACCAGCCAGGAAATCAACGACGCGGTCGCCTCCGCCTTTCCGGAAGAGCGGATCTTCCGCATCGACCATTACCTTGGCAAGGAAACGGTGCAGAACCTGCTGGCGCTGCGCTTTGCCAATATCATGTTCGAACCGCTGTGGAACGCAGCGCATATCGACCACGTGCAGATCACCGTGGCCGAAACGGTCGGGCTGGAATCGCGCGCGGGATATTACGACGGCAGCGGCGCCTTGCGCGACATGGTGCAGAACCACATGCTGCAATTGCTGGCGCTGGTGGCGATGGAGCCGCCGACCAGCTTCGATTCCACCGCCATCCGGGACGAGAAGGTCAAGATCCTGCGCGCGCTGCGCCCCGCGGTCGCGGGTGAAACGGTCACCGGCCAGTACCGCGCGGGCGCGATCAATGGCGAAGCGGTGCCCGGGTACGACCAGGAACTGGGCAAGGATTCCGACACCGAAACCTTCGTCGCGATAAAGGCGCATGTCGACAATTGGCGCTGGAAGGGCGTGCCCTTCTATCTGCGCACCGGCAAGCGCCTGCCGATCCGCATGACCGAGATCGTGGTACAGTTCCGCTGCATCCCCTATTCCATCTTCGAGGGGCGCGGCGCCCGCACGGTGCCCAACCAGCTGGTCATCGGCATCCAGCCGCGCGAGAACATCCGCCTTTCGCTGATGAGCAAGGTGCCCGGCCTCGACCGCGAGGGGATCCGCCTGCGTGCAACCCCGCTCGACATCGCGATGCCCGACGCGTTCGCAGGGCCGCAGCGCCGCATCGCGTATGAGCGACTGCTGCTCGACCTGGTGGAAGGCGACCAGACCCTGTTCGTCCGCCGCGACGAGGTGGAGGCCCAGTGGGAATGGATCGACGGCATCCGTGCCAGCTGGACCGAGAACGACACCAGGCCCAAGACCTATACCGCCGGAAGCTGGGGGCCGACCAGTGCGATCGGCCTGACCGAGCGCGACGGCGTCACTTGGCACGAGGGCTGACGGGCCCATCTGCCGAACCGGGCGCGATGGTTGGATGGCCCGGACCGAATAACTGCAAGCGGGCCGCGGACCTGCTATGCTGCAACGCAATAAGACCGCGCAGCCGATTCCCTCCCCATGGTCGGCCGCACAGGACCCAAGGAAGGCTTCATGCCCACGCTCAACGACCAGTTCGCCCGCGTCACCCAGCGCATCATAGACAACAGCCGCGACAGCCGCCGCCGCTATCTCGACCTGATGGAGCGCGAGGCCCAGCGCCAGCCCAAGCGTACGCAGCTGGCCTGTTCCAACCTGGCCCATGCCATGGCCGGCAGCGGCAACGACAAGGGCTCCATCGCCAGCGGGGATGCGCCCAACCTGGCGATCGTCACTGCCTATAACGACATGCTGTCCGCGCATCAGCCCTATGGCCGCTATCCCGAGGCGATGAAGCTGTATGCCCGCGAAGTGGGCGCGACCGCGCAGGTCGCGGGCGGCACGCCCGCCATGTGCGACGGCGTGACGCAGGGGCAGGACGGGATGGAACTGTCGCTGTTCAGCCGCGACACCATCGCGCTTGCCACCTCGGTCGCGCTTTCGCACGAGACTTATGACGGCATGGCGCTGCTGGGCATCTGCGACAAGATCGTGCCCGGCCTGCTGATGGGCGCGCTGCGGTTCGGGCACCTGCCCTGTGTCCTCGTCCCTTCAGGCCCGATGCCGACCGGTATATCGAACAAGCAGAAGCAGCAGACCCGCCAGCTCTATGCCGAGGGCAAGGTCGGGCGCGAGGAGCTGCTGGCCAGCGAAAGCGCCAGCTATCACTCGCCGGGCACCTGCACGTTCTATGGCACTGCCAATTCGAACCAGATGATGATGGAGATGATGGGCCTGCACATGCCGGGCGCCGCCTTCGTCCCGCCCAACACGCCGCTGCGCACGCAGCTGACTCGCGCGGCGGTGCACCAGCTTGCCCGCATCTCGCTTCGGGGTGAGGATCCGCGCCCGCTGGCGAAATGCATCGACGAAAAGGCGATCGTGAACGCCGTCGCGGGCCTGCTCGCGACCGGCGGGTCGACCAATCACGTCATCCACCTGCCCGCCATCGCCCGCTGCGCCGGCGTCATCATCGACTGGCAGGACATCGACGAGCTGTCGCAGGTCGTGCCGCTGATCGCGCGTGTCTATCCCAACGGATCGGGCGACGTGAACGCGTTCCACGCCGCGGGCGGCATGGGCTATGTCATTCGCGAACTGCTGGACGCCGGCCTTGCGCACGAGGATATCACCACCGTCGGCGGCCAGTCGCTGCGCGCCTATGCGGACGAGCCGGTGCTTGAGGATGACAGGCTCGCCTGGCGCAAGCTGCCGCCCGAAAGCGGCGACGACAGCATGCTGCGCCCGCCCGCGACCCCGTTCAACCCGGACGGCGGGCTGCGCCTGCTGACCGGCAATCTGGGCCGCGCCACGATCAAGACCAGCGCGGTGGACGAGGATCGCTGGGTGATCGAGGCGCCTTGCCGCGTATTCTCGACCCAGAGCGAGGTGGCGCAGGCGTTCAAGGCGGGCGAACTGGACAAGGACGTCGTCGTCGTCGTCCGCTTCCAGGGACCGCGCGCGAACGGCATGCC
>JAPYSD010000246.1 GCA_029936705.1 Croceicoccus sp.
GGCAGTGACGTCGGACTCGCGGCCCGCGTCGCCCTGCCGCGCGATCGCGCTGCCGCCGGCGTCGCGCGCGGTGTCCTCCACAGCCGGGTCGCGGTCGAACGCCAGCACCTCTGCGCCCGCGCTGGCAAAGGCGAGCACGCTGGCCCGCCCGATGCCCGATGCCGCGCCGGTGACGATCGCGACCTTGCCGGCCAGCGCCCCGCTCATGGCGTCCGTCATATGGTGATGCCGCCGTCAATCACGACCATCTGGCCGGTCATCCAGCCGCCCGCCCGGCTGGCCAGCATCACCGCGATGCCCGCGATGTCGTCGGGTTCGCCCAGCCGCCGCATCGGCGTGCGCGCGGCAGTGGCGTCGTGCATCTTCTGGTCTTCCCACAGGGCGCGGGCGAAATCGGTCTTCACCACGCCCGGCGCGATCGCGTTGACGCGGATATTGTGCTTGCCGTTCTCCACCGCGTAATTGCGGACCAGCTGGAAATCGGCGGCCTTGGACACGTTGTAGGCGCCGATGGTCGGCGATCCGCGCAGCCCGCCGATGGAGGACACGACGATGATCGCGCCCCCGCCGCTGGCGCGCATGTCGGGCAGCGCCTGCTGGATCAGCCAGTGGTTCGACAGGACGTTGTTGTCCAGCACCTTGCGGAACTGGTCGTCGCTGATGTCGTCCAGCGAACCGTAGTGCGGATTGCTGGCGGCGTTGCAGACCATGATGTCGATCGGCCCGAACTCGGCGCGGGTCTTCGCGGCCAGCTCTTCCAGCGCCTGCTTGGATGAGATGCTGGCGGCGATGGCGACCGCCCGGCCCGCGCCCCTGGCGTTGATCCCTTCCGCCACGGCATCGCAGTGTTCCTGCGTGCGGCTTGATATGACGACATTCGCGCCGTGCGCGGCCAGCTGCTCGGCAATGGCGCGGCCGATCCCGCGCGAGGACCCGGTGACGATGGCGGTCTTGCCGGTCAGATCGAAAAGCGACATGGAAATGCTCCTGCTATGTTGGTGGCGGCTTATCAAGCCTGCTGCGCAAAGGCCCACGCCTGCTGCGCCAGGGGAACGACCCGCGCGGCGGTCCGCTCCGCCTCGGCGCTGGACGCATTGCCGTCGATGATGCGTTTCTTGATGCCCTGCACGATCCCGACCAGGCGGAAGAGGTTGTAGGCGAAATACCAGTTGAGGTCGGGCACCCCGCTGCGCCCGGTCTTCTCGCAATAGAGACCCGTCATTTCCTCCAGCGTCGGGATGCCCAGCGCGGGCAGGTCCAGCCCGCCCAGCTGCGCCCCGCGTTCGCCCTGCGGCATGGCCCAGTTCATCGCCAGATAGGCGAAATCGGCCAGAGGATCGCCCAGCGTGGACAGTTCCCAGTCCAGCATGGCCAGGATCTCGGGCCGGTCGGGCGCATAGATCAGGTTGTCGATGCGGTAATCGCCGTGGATGATCGACACGCGGTCCTGCGCCGGCAGGCCGCGCGGAAGCCACTCGATCAGTTTCTCGACCTCTGGAATGTCGTCGGTCTGCGAGGCGCGGTACTGGCGGGTCCAGCGCCGGACCTGGCGTTCGAAATAATTGCCGGGCGCGCCATAATTGCCTAGGCCCACCGCCTGGGGATCGACCGAGTGCAGCCGCGCCAGGGCATCGATCATCGCACGGTAGATCGCGCCCCTTTCGGCAGGGTCGCTATCGGGCAGCGCACCGTTCCAGAACGTGCGCCCCTCGACCATTTCCATGATGTAGAAGGTTGATCCGATGACCTGCTCGTCCTCGCACAAGGCATAGGGGCGCGCGACGGGAACATCGGTAGGATGCAGCGCGCTGATCAGCCGGAACTCCCGCTCTACCGCGTGGGCCGATGGCAGCAGCGGGCCGAACGGCTTGCGGCGCAGCACATAGCGGGCGCCGCCCGTATCGATCCGGTAGGTCGGGTTCGACTGGCCGCCGGGAAACTTGACGATGGAGCGGATGGTGCCGGACCCCTCGACATGCTCGCGCATCCAGGCGGTCAGCCTGTCCTCGTCAAGATCCGCGAATGGCGAATCGGCAGAAGTCGCTTGCGGCGCGGCCGGATCCTTGGTCACCCTTGTTTCATCCCGTCCCGTGGTGGTGTTTCATATTCTGTTTGACAGATACCTTAAGTTCAAACCGGCGGCGTTGGCAACAGCAATTCGCGCGCTAGGCTTTGGATATGCGTTTGTTTGCCGATCCGGCCCGTTCAATACCACACATTCAAAAAAGGCTTGTGTCCGATGCCTTGCCGGACTTAGGCTGATCGCGGGAAAGGAACACCGAATGACGCAAATCGCCGAGGAACGGGCGCGGGTGATCGGCCGCATGCAGGGGGCCGTCTATACCTCAGGCTGGCTGACCGTGTCGCAGCAGATGGTGGACGGTTTCGCCGACGCGACCGGGGACCACCAGTTCATCCATGTCGACCCCGTACGCGCCGCGAAGACGCCGTTCGGCGGCACGATCGCGCACGGTTTCCTGCTGCTTTCGCTGCTGCCGCGGCTGCTGGCCGATGCGGGCAGGCCGGCGATTCCGGGGCTGGCGATGGGCATCAATTACGGCACCGACCGCGTCCGCTTCGTCCAGCCGGTGCGCACCGGGTCGGAACTGCGTGGGCAATTTACCGTCGCCGGGATAGAGGAGAAGGCACCGGGCCGCTACCAGCAGGTGCTGGATGCCGAACTGCAGGTGCGGGGGCAGGACAAGCCCGCGCTGATCGCGCGCTGGATCGGGCAGTTCGTGGTGGATACCGCCGCGTGACCGCCGATGCCGATACCCTGCTGGCCGAACGGCTGGTCGCGCTGGACGGGGCGCGCAATTTCCGCGATTTCGGCGGTTATCGGGCGGCGGACGGGCGGGTCGTGCGGCGCGGGCGGCTCTACCGCGCGAACCGGCTTTCGCGGCTGAGCGCGCAGGATTGCCGCACCCTGGACGATCTAGGCATCCGCACGATCTTCGACCTGCGCGCCCGGCACGAGCGGGAGGCCGATCCCACCGCGTGGACCGGCGATCATCTTGAAATCCATGTCTTCCGCCCCGGCCACAAGCGCCGCCTGATCGACATGGCGATCGACTATCCGCCGACCGAGGATGGCGCCCACCGGCTTATGATCGATTTCTACGCCGAACTGCCGCGCACCATGGCGCATGTCTTTGCCGAGGTGTTGCAGCGGATCGCCGATGGCGCGGTGCCCTGCGTGATCCATTGCTCGGCAGGCAAGGACCGCACCGGCATGGCGGCGGCGCTGGTGCTGGCGGCGCTGGGCGTAAGCCGGGACGTGATCGTTGCCGACTACGCGCTGACCTCCCTGACCCGGCAGGACACCGGCGACCAGGCGCGCGCCGTCCTGCGGGACGGTTCGCGCAGTGCATTTCACGAACGCTTCGGCGCCGACGCGGTCGCGGTGATGATGGCGGCGAAGCCTGCTTATATCGCCGCGGCGCTCGACGCGATCGATGCCTCGCACGGCTCCATGGACGCCTATCTGGACAGCCTGGGCGCCGATGAAGCCATGCGCCAGACCATACGCGGCGCATTGCTGCAGGAACAGGACAGGGAAGGATCCAAGCCATGAAAGCTCTATTGTCGAAAGAGGTCGGCGGCCCCGATACGCTGAGCCTTGAGGATGTGCCCGCGCCCGAGGCGAAGGAAGGCGAGCTGCTGGTGCGCGTGCTGGCCTGCGGCATCAACTATCCCGACGTGCTGATCATCGAGGACAAGTACCAGTTCAAGCCCGAGCGCCCCTTCGCGCCCGGCAGCGAGATCTGCGGCGAGGTGCTGGCCGTCGGCCCCGGCGTATCGGGCTGGGCCGTGGGCGAACGGCTGATCTGCGTTACCGGGCATGGCGGGCTGAGCGAACAGATGACGGTTCCGGCGGATCGCAGCTTTCGCCTGCCCGAGGGGGCCGACCCGGTGAAGGGCGCGGCGCTACTGATGACCTACGCGACCACGATCCACGCGCTGGTCGATCGCGGCCGGCTGCAGGCGGGGCAGACCCTGCTGGTGCTGGGCGCGGCGGGCGGCGTCGGGCTGGCCGCGGTTGAGATCGGCAAGGCGCTGGGCGCACGCGTCATCGCCGCGGTGTCGAGCGAGGACAAGGCGCAGGCCGCCCGCGATGCCGGCGCGGACGAGGCGCTGATCTACGACCGCGCCCCGTTCGACAAGGCGCAGTCCAAGGCGCTGGCGGACCGCTTCAAGCAGGCGGTGGGCGGCGACGGCGCGGACGTGATCTACGATCCGGTCGGCGGCGATTACTGCGAACCCGCGCTGCGCTCGATCGGCTGGGAAGGGCGTTACCTGGTGGTCGGCTTTCCGGCGGGGATCCCGCGCCTGCCGCTCAACCTGACGCTGCTGAAAAGCTGCGACGTGTGCGGCGTGTTCTGGGGCGCGTTCGCGCGCCGCGATCCCAAGCGGAACGCGCAGCATGTCGCGCAGCTGATGGATTGGTGGCAGGCGGGCAAAATCACCCCGCGCATCGACCGGCAGTGGCCGCTGGCGCAGGGCGGAGAGGCGATCCAGTGGCTGGCCAGCCGCAAGGCGATCGGCAAGATTGTGGTCACGCCGGGCTGACCGATTGCCTGATCCCCCCGCCATCGACTAGACCGGTGAGCGAACAAGGGGCGGGGAGGATCGATGGCCGAGGCGGCGGGCAAGCGCGATTACCGGACCGCGGACGAACGTGCCGCGCAGATGATCGATGCCGCCCACGCCATTATCGAGCGGGAGCGGTCGACCGAGCTTTCGCTGCGCGACGTCGCCGATGCCGTGGGCGCCAGCCGGGCGCTGGCCTATGCCTATTTCGCGGACCGCTACCGCCTGATCGAGGCGGTGCTGGACCGGCAGGCCGATCTGCTGCGCGAAGCCGGGATCGAGCATGCCGCTGAAGATGGTCCGTTCGCGGAGCGGGCGGGCCGGGTCGCGGCGATCTATCTCGACCATGCGGCGCAGCATGGATCGGTGCTGGAAATCGTGATGCGCGAGCCCGAGGTGATGCGCGAATTGCACAGCGAAGCCTCGACCATCCGCAGCCGCATCTATCGCAGGCTGGCCCGCGCGGCGCGGCGCGACCTGCAGATGCCCGCGCCCGATGCGCTGGCGCTGGTGCAATTGCTGGCGGTCATCCCCGAGGAAGCGGGCAAGCAATTGCGCGCGGGCCACCTGGACAAGGCCGAGGCGCACCGCCTGTGCAAGCGCCTGCTCGCCGCGGGCATCGAGGCGCAAGTGCCGCGGCGCTGATTGCTCTGATTTCGCCAGGTGGTTTCGCCAGATGGTTTCGCCAGATGGTTTCGCCAGATGGTTTCGCCAAATGGTTTCGATTGTGATTATTCCTGCCTCTCGCTATCCCGTTAACTGAATTGAGGGACGGGCGAATGAATGTGAGGGCATGGCTGATCGGCGCGGCGGGCGCGGCGCTGGCGATGGCGCCGCCTGCCAGCGGCCAGGGCACGGCGCAGGACGAAGGCCAGGACGCGGCAGTCGCGGCGCCTTCCGGCCCGGTGCTGCCCACCGTTTCCGAACGTCCGCTGGAAATCAGCGGGACCGATCCGCTGCTGGCGCTGGGGCAGGAACAGGGTGATGGCGGCGGTTTCCGCGGCGCGGTCAGCCGCGCGGTCGCGCGCCATGGCAGCGTGCGTTCCGCCGCCGCGCTGGTCGATGCCGCCGACGCCCGCCGGGACGAGGCGAGGATGGGGCTGGTCCCCGACGTGCAGCTGGGCCTGCAATCGCGCGAAAGCATCGCCAGCAGCTTTTCCGGCCAGCCGGGCACGCAGTTCGAACGCACACGCGCGCGCAGCCGCGTCGACGGAACGTTCCAGGTCCGCCAGACGCTGCTGGATTTCGGCGTCACCGGCAGCAACATCGCCGCCGCGGGCCAGCGCCTGCGCGCCGCGCGCGAGGATCTGGACGCCACGCGCGAAC
>JAPYSD010000247.1 GCA_029936705.1 Croceicoccus sp.
CTGGCCGCTGATGCAGGGGTCGTTCTTTCCCGATGGCGTCGACTGGTCGCTGGGTGCCTGGCATGCATTCACCGCGGACCCGTTCATGGTGCATTTTCTCCACCGCTGGTGGGCGTGGATCACGGTCGGCTTCCTGCTGGTGATGGCGCGCAAGCTGCGCGCGACGCAAAGGCCGATTTCGGTCGCGATCCATATCGTGTTCGGCACCCAGATCCTGCTGGGGATCGCCACGGTATGGAGCGGCGTGGCGCTGTGGATCGCGGTGGCGCACCAGCTGTTCGGCGCGCTGCTGGTCTGCGTGACCGTATGGGGCGCGCACGCCATGGGTTACCGCGACCGCATGCCGGGCAGCGCACTGCGCTAAGGCGCTGCGAAAGAGGAGGTTACGCGGAACGCTCGCATCGTTCCGGTCTTCGTCGCAAATTTTACCCGCTTGGCCGAGTGTTCAGCCTCTGTGAACCATAGCACGCTATCGACGGCACCGGATCGTTTCACTGATTGGGACCCGTTACTGCATGTTTGAACAGCACGCCCGTGCGCTTCGTTACCTGGCCTGGATTGCCGCTGCCCTGTTTACGCTCGGCATCGTCATCGAAACGCTGAAGCAGGGCATGAGCGAGCCTTGGTCGGTCTATGCGCTGCTGGGCGTGATCGGCGTGCTTTGCCTCGCCAACTGCCATGCCGACTGGCGCGCGCACCGGGGCATCGCGGGGCCGCCCCGCGGGTAGGATATCGGCCGCCAAAGCCGGCGCGGTATTATTTTACCTCTCGGCAATCGCCCGGTTTAGCTTGACTTGAAGCGCCCGAACGGCAAAAGCGCGGCCACTTCGCGGCGGGGCCGAATCGTTTCGGTCCGCGCGGTGCACTGACAATTCAACCAAAGGAACTGAAAGCCATGAAGGCGCTCAGCACCCAGACCCGGTCGATCAAACCGGCCGAGGTCGAGAAGAAATGGCATATCATCGATGCCGAAGGCCTGGTGGTCGGCCGTGTTGCCACCATCATCGCCAACCTCCTGCGCGGCAAGCACAAGCCCAGCTTCACCCCGCATGTCGATTGCGGCGATCACGTGATCGTCATCAATGCGGACAAGGTGCGCTTCACCGGCAACAAGCTGCAGGACAAGCGTTACTACAAGCACACCGGCTATGCCGGCGGCATCAAGGAAACCAGCCCCGCCAAGGTGCTGGAAGGCCGTTTCCCGGAACGCGTCCTTGAAAAGGCTGTCGAGCGCATGGTTCCGCGCGGCCCGCTGGGCCGTCAGCAGATGAAGGCGCTGCACCTCTATGCCGGTACCGAGCATCCGCACGACGGGCAGCAGCCCGAAACGCTCGATATCGCTGCCCGCAATCGCAAGAACAAGGTTAGAGCGTGATGTCCGAGAACGAAGTGAAAGACCTGTCGGACCTCAAGGATCTGACGGACAACGCCGAACTGGCTGAAAACGAAGAGCAGACGCCTGCCGCTCCGACCGCGCCGCTGCGCGAGAAGGAAGTGGACAAGCAGGGCCGCGCATACGCCACCGGCCGCCGCAAGGACGCCGTGGCTCGTGTGTGGCTCAAGCCCGGCACCGGCAAGATCACCGTCAACGGCCGCGACCAGGAAGTGTATTTCGCACGTCCGACGCTGCGCCTGGTGATCAACCAGCCCTTCGACGTTACCGAGCGCAATGGCCAGTACGACATCGTCGCCACCGTCAAGGGCGGCGGTCTGTCGGGTCAGGCCGGCGCCGTGAAGCACGGCATCTCGCAGGCGCTCTCGCGCTTCGAGCCTGCACTGCGCAGCGCGATCAAGGCCGAGGGCTTCCTCACCCGCGACAGCCGCGTGGTCGAGCGCAAGAAGTACGGCCGCGCCAAGGCCCGCCGCAGCTTCCAGTTCAGCAAGCGCTGATCCCGAAGCGGCAAGCGGCCGAACGGTCAAACGGAAAGGGCGGCACCCAGTCGGGGCCGCCCTTTTTGTTTCTGGCCTTGTCGCCGCCGCTCAATGCACGGGCGGATCTTCCGCGGGCACCTTGCCCACTGGCGCCACCGGCTCATCGGGTCGCCGCGGCGGGGTGGCATCCTCGGGCACTTCGTCGATCTGCATGTCGCCCGTGGGCACCTGTTCAAGGTTGCGGACGACGACTTCGATCGATTCCCCGTCCCAATGCAGCTCATTGAAGCTGGGCGGTGTCGAGCGAACCCGCTGCGACAGCGTGCCCGCCCCGATCATGCGCACCGGACCGTTCGGCGTTTTCGCGACCATGTCGAACGCATCGTGCACGTGGCCCGACAGCACGGCGACCACCTTGCGCTTCGCCAGTTCGGCCAGCGCATTGTCGCCGCCCTTGGTCAGCGCCTTGCCGCGCGTCCCGGCCTCGACCAGCGGGTGGTGGCAGCAGACCACGACCTTCCTGCCGCTCGGCAATTCGTCGATCGCCTTCAGCGTCTTGGCCAGCTGGTGGTCGGTGACATAGCCGTAACTCCACGGCCAGCGCGGCTGCGCGCGCGGCGCGGTGTTCAGCGATACGAGGGCCAGGCCGGGCAGTTCGATCTCCGCCTCCACCTTGTCCTGCATGCCGCGAAAGCGCTTGTACGGTTCGGTGAATCGCTCGATCAGGTTGAAATAGGGCATGTCGTGATTGCCCACCTCCACCGTGACCGGGACGTCGAGCGAATTGATCCACGCCGTCGCGGCGTCGAATTCGCGGTGCCGGGCCCGCATCGTCAGGTCACCGGTAATCGCCACCGCGTCCGGCCTTACCCGCGCGACTTCCCCCTTGGCCCAGTCGATCGCGTCCTGGTCGACCAGCCCGAAATGGATGTCCGAAAAATGGAAGATCAGCGCGCTTTTCCGTTCGGCCGGACGCTCGGTCCCGGCCATTACCGCGCACCCGTGGCGATCAGGTCGACACCGCATTCACCGAGAGAGAGCCTGACCGAGGCGCCGCTTGTCACCGCCTCTCCGTCCACCAGCAGCGGGATATCCGTGCCGTCGGCGCTTTCGATTCGCATGTCCGTATAGTTCCCCAGGTCGTCGTGCGGCCCCTCGCGGAACTTGCGCCGCAATATGGCCAGTCCCTGCCGCGCATATTCGACAATCCCCTCGGCATGATAGGCCTTGATCGAAAAATGACCGCTCTCGGGCGTCATCATCAGCAGCGGATAGCCTTCCGGCCGCCCAGCCTCGGGATCGACGCAGCGCACGGGTACGCCGTCGGTCGATTCGTTCATGGCGGCGACGGTATCCTCGACCACCGCGGTGACGTTCAGTTCGCGCATCGATTCGCGCACGTCGCCCCACGCGGTGGCCGGTCCGGCAAGCAGGCCAGCGAGCGCGATGTGATCGTCGCAGCGGATGGCGGAAAGCCTGATGCGGCGCGCGTCGCCGCGAACGACCGCTTCCACGATCTCCTCGCTCGACCGCGGGCCGTGCAGGCGCAGCGACAACAGGTTCATCGTTCCGCCCGGCAGAACCAGCACCGCGCCGTTCCAGCCTTCCAGCGCCCCGGCCAGCGCGTTGATCGTGCCGTCACCCGCGAACACGGTGATCATCGTCAGTCCCGCCGCGTCGAGTTCCGCGGGCGTCGGCAGGTCTTCCTCGGGAAAGGCGATGCGCCGCGTCAGGCACAGCCCCGCGCTTTCGCAATGGTGGGATAGCGCCTCGAGCGCGTCATCGTCGTTGCTGCCGCTGGACGGGTTGGCGACGAGCCAGACATCTTGCGTATCGATCATGTGTTCTAAGTGCGGGAACGGCCCTGCCGGTTCCCGAATGCCGGTTCACGCATCGGCGCCGGTGCCCCGCATCCGCCCCTATACGCGGCGCGTGATGATCAGCCAGGCCGCCAGCGCATTGGCGATGGTATACCCCAGATAGGCGAGCGCCGCCCCCGTCCCGCCCGCACCCTCGGTGTTGTACGAGACGAGCATCGCGGCGGTCAGCAGCAGGAATTCGACGACCAGCCCGAACCGCCCGCCCAGCATGTGGACGAACCACGGCATCTGGCCCAGCAGCGGATGGCCGCTTTCCAGTACCGCCTTGTGCAGCACGAAATTGCCGACACCCAGCAGGAAGAGAAGGAAAAGCGCCACTCGCGATGCTTAACGCGCACGCAGCGGCATGGGAAGCGAGCTTGGTGCAGATGCGTTCGGGCTTTGCGAATCTTCCTTTCCGTCACGTTTCTGTAAAACTTCATGTCGTTTGCCGGTCCGCGTTTGCCGTTCGTGGAGCGCGCATGCCGCTGGCAGACCGATCCCGGCAACTGGCAGAGCGATTGCGGCGGGCCCCCGCGAATCCCCCTATCCATAATGGCGAGGCACCGGAGAGCACCGGAGAGCCGCAGTAGAGAAGGAGAGAAACCATGAAGAAGCTGATGATCATGGCCGCACTGCCGGTTCTCGCCATGGCCGCCCCGCAGGTTGCAATGGCCGAGGAATCGAAGACCGCCAACGTGTCCTATGCCGGGCTCGATCTGACGACCGAGGCAGGACAGAACGAATTGAAGACCCGCATCGCCCGCGCCGTGAATGCTGTCTGCTCCGACACCCGGACGGGCAACTCCGCGTCGGAAGCGAGGCTGCGGAGCGAATGCAAGAAGGCTGCCCTGCAGAAGAGCGAACAGCATTACGCCTCTGCAGTCAGCGAAGCGCGTTACGGCGGCTGATCCCGAGCCGTCTGTAAGTAGCCGGTCCGGTCCAGTCCCCCGGACCGGCTATGCCTTCCGCCCCTGGCGGACAAGAAATGACTTTTCCCCTGGGCCGGCCTTTGAGCCGGCCACTTTTTTTGGTTGGCCAGCGTGCAATGACTGCGGGCCGGCGGGCTCAGCGGCCCGCCATCGCCTTGACCGATTTCAGATAGGTGCGGCCGATGCGCACCGGATCGCGTTCGCCCAGTTCGGCGGACCATACGCCCAGACCGTCATGGCGCAGCCCGGTGATCGTGTCGCGCCGCAAGATGGTCGAGCGATGCACGCGGATGAAGCAGGCGGGGTCGAGCCGCTGTTCCAGCGAGGTGATCGTCTCGAGCAGCAGGTGGCTGCCGCCGGGCACATGCAGCCGCACGTAATCGCGCTCCGCATCGATGCGGCTTACCTCGTCGACGCCCACGCGCAGCAGTTCGGACCGGTGCGGCACCCAGAATTCCGAGATCCACGCCTCCCTGCTCTCCTCGCCGGACGCGGCCGATCCGTTTCCGCGCCTGGCCAGGGCGCGCGCGATGGCGCGTTCCAGCCGGTCCTGTGCCACGGGTTTCAGCACGTAGTCCACCGCGTCGAGGTCGAATGCCTCGACCGCGAAGCTGTCATGCGCGGTGACGAACACCACTGCGGGCCGCTCGTTCGCGTCGGGGACCACTTCGGCGATGCGCCGCGCGACGGACAGCCCGTCCGCCTCGGGCATGGTCATGTCCAGCAGGACAAGCTCGGGCTTCAGCGCCTCGATCATGCGCAGCGCCGCAGCGCCGTCGCCCGCGGTCCCGACGATGCGCAGGCAATCGAGCCGCGAGCAGATCACCTGCATGCGTTCCACCGCCAGCGGTTCGTCGTCGACGATCAGCGTGGACAGGACCTGTCCGTCCCCCAGTCCCTCGGTCATTGCTATTCCCCCCGGGTGCTTCGTTCCAGCGGCATGCGGATGACGGTGCGCCAGCCGTTGCCGGTATCCCCGCTGACGACCGATACGTCCTTGCCAAAGCGGGTTTCCAGCCGGCTGCGGACATTGGCGAGGCCGATGCCGAACCCGTTCCTGCCGCCGTCCGACTGGCCCGCACCCGCATGGCCGGCGTGCGACGCGCCCGCCCTGCCCTTTTCCCTGGATCCCCTGCTGTTCGAAGCCGTGTCCTTCGAATCCGTGTCGCCGGAACCGGGGCCATTATCCGCCACAGTCAGCACCAGCCGCCCGTATTCCTCCATCGCCGAGATGAAGATGGTCACAGGC
>JAPYSD010000763.1 GCA_029936705.1 Croceicoccus sp.
GCCGTCAACCGCGACGCGGCAGTGGCCGCCACCGCGCCCGCCATCAGCGAGCGCCGCGTGATGTTGAAAAGCGCCATCCGTCTAATCGTCTGTTGCAGTCGGCGGGTCCGCCCCGTCCATTCCGAACAGCCCGATAAGGACCGGACCAGCCTGTCCTTTTACCGCGGGACCATGCACGTTTTCTGCCAGGATCTGCCACAGGCCGTTTTCCTGCGCGAAAAGAAGGCGATAGCGTCCATCGTTCGCATCGATCCGCAACCGGACTCTATGGTCGAAAGAGCCGGGAAGAGCGGTCGTGAAGATCAGCCTGCCTGCAGGCGAACTCGCCTCGCCATCGCGCAGGCGGACGGCGATCAGGTCTGCCGGTTCGATCCGCTCTACCTGGATGCTGACCCAGTGCTCGGCATCCGCGCGCGCGACCAGTCCAGCCACGTCGCCGTTCATCAATTCCCCGTAATCGAGGAGGGTCGATCCGGTGTAATGACCCGATGCCACGTCCTGGCCGATGATCGTCGGTTCGGCACCCGCCAGCGATTGCCGCCCCATGGCGATCAACAGCGTGCCATCCGCCAGGCTGGCCCAGTCCGGCGCCTGCTCCATCAGCGGAGCCAGCCCCGTCGCCGGTTCGGGCGTCGCCTCAGGGGGCTGGGTGGTCACCTTCAGCCACTCGAACGCGGCTTTCGGACCATCCTGCGCCGCGGCCGGAGCCGCCAGCGCCAGCGCGGCAATCGTTGCGAGATATTTCATGGCAGCGGCAGGATGCCGGTTTCGGTCTGCTTGACCGGATTGACCAGCCCGTTCTCATCAAAGGTCATGCGTTCAACGGCAACCGCGCGGCGTCCCAGTCCGCCGGTCGCCGCGCCTACGTCCAGCGTGCCGACGTGGTAGAACAGGTACCAGTTGCCCTTGAACTCTATGATGCCGGGATGGATCGTGAAGCTGTTGGCTGCCGCGCCGGTAATCTCGCCGCGCCAGGTCCATGGCCCTGTGATCGCTGGCGCGGTCGCATAGGAAATACGCTCGTCCGGGCTGATCGTCTTGTCCATGCTGGCATAGGCGAGATAGTACATGTCACCGCGCTTGAAGACCCACGGCCCTTCTTCGAAATCGGGAAGCTCGATCTGGCGTATCGGACCGTCGAAGCTGAACATGTCGGGCGCAAGCTTTGCCATGTAGATATTGGCATTGCCCCAGATGAGCCAGCTGGTGCCATCCTCTTC
>JAPYSD010000248.1 GCA_029936705.1 Croceicoccus sp.
GAAGAGGATCGGGTACTCGGTAGCCGCGGCCGGAATCTCTTCCGCAACGACCTGGACAAAATGCCGCTGCCCCGCATTGGCGAGATCCAGCCGGAGGCCGGAATGGCGTTCTATATCGAGCAATTCCAGATCGGGCACCCATCCAACTCCTGCAGCTTGTCGGCTCCGGTTTAGCCGTATGCGCAATTTCAGCCTACCCGCAAAAAACGCGACGACGGAATATTGCAATTTTGTAGGAGTATTATAAGAATCGTCCGTAATGGCATCATGGAATGATTCCTCGTCCGGGAATGCCGAGGTAATTTGGGAATTCGTACCGCCGCAGAGCGACGATCTGAGGGGATTCATTGCCATGAAAAATCAGCGTAATTTTGCTTCTTCGCGCAATAATGTTAGCGGTAACATGCTCCTGCTCGGCTGCGCGACGAGTGCGCTTGCATTGGCCAGCGCATCGCCGGCCATGGCCCAGGATTCTCAGGACGAGCCGGAAGCACAAGGCTCCGAGGGCAACGAGATCATCATCGTAACCGGTCTGCGCGGTTCGCTTCAGCGCAACCTGGACGAGAAGCGCAACGCGGCAGGCGTCGTGGACGTTATCTCGGCAGAAGACATCGGCAAGTTCCCGGATTCGAACGTGGCCGCCTCGCTGCAGCGCCTGCCCGGCGTTTCGATCCAGCGTAGCGGTGCCCGCGGCGAAGCGACAGGCATCACCGTCCGCGGCTTTGGCGGCGACTTCAACACCACGCTGTACGACGGTCGCCGGATTTCGACCGCGACCGGCAACCGCCAGATCGATTTCAGCACCGTGGGCGTCGATTTCATCGGCCAGCTCAGCGTTCTGAAGACTCCCGACGTCTCGCTGTCTTCCGATTCGATCGGTGCGACCGTCAATATCCAGTTCCCCAAGCCCTTCGACAATCCGGGCTTCCGCGCGGCAGTCACGGCATCGGGTTCTATCCAGGACCGATCGGGCGATATCGTGCCGACCGCTGGCATCCTGGTCAGCAATACATGGAACGACACGTTCGGTGTCCTGGCGGACTTCGTCTATACACGCCGGGATACCGACAGTAACCGCGTCTATGTCAGCGGTTGGCCGGGCGGCAATTTCGCTCCCTGCCAGCTCGCCAGCAGCACGGCCGACAGCTGTGCGCCCACCGGCGCCACCGTCGACCCAGCCGTTCCGGCGTCCAATCAGCGCACCATTCCCGGCTGGTTCCCCCAGCAGTACGGCGCCGAACAGCAGCGCGTGAATGACGAGCGTATCGACGCCCGCCTCGCGCTGCAATGGCAGCCAGCCTATGGGACGATGGTTACCCTGGACAACAACTACTCGCGCCAGAAGGTCACGTCCGAAAACTATGCCTTTGGCGTCTGGTTTAACCAGACCGACCTGCGCAATGTCGAGCTGGACGAGAACGGCACCGCGGTTGACTTCACCCAGGCCGGTTCGCCGACCGACTTCACTTCTGCGCTGAACAAGCAGATCCTTGAGACCAACCAGACCGGCCTGAACATCGCGTTCGAGGCCAGCGACAACCTCAGCTTCGAACTTGACGGCGCCTATGCCAAGAGCAAGCTGAACCCCGGCGATGTGATCGGCAGCCTGAATGCCGATATCGGCTATGGCGGTGCGCTTGGCACGAACCTGCAATTCATGGTCGACGGCGACAGCAGCGGCGCGTTTCCGTCGCTGGGCAATTTCGGGCCTGCCGGTGTCGGCGCGGACTGGGCGAATACCGATCTGATCGGCTCGCACGTGACCGTGAACCAGACGCAGCGCAATACGGACGAGCTGTGGCAGCTGCGCGCGCAGGGCCAGTGGGAACAGGACGATCTGAAGCTGCAGTTCGGCGGCCAGTATTACGAGGATCGGTTCGAGTTCGCGAACTACTCGACCTTCGTGAACAATTTCTGGCAGGCCTATGCAGGCTATGGCGACCCGTCCGGGCGCGACACGGGCATCGCGCCCCTTCCGGATGCGCTGTACGACGGCGTCATCAGCCTCGACAACTTCATCCCCGGCTTCGACGGATCGCTTCCGCCTTCCGTGTTCCTGTTCAGCCCCGTCGCGTATCAGAACTACCTGACCGGCCTGGGCAATCCGCAGACGGAGGACATTCCCGGTTATAACGCGGGGTGCTGCGGCGGCAATTTCACGGGTACCTTCGACCAGGCGCTCGACGGGGGCAGCGTCCGCGACATCACCGAGAAGACCTGGGCGTTGTACCTGCGCGCCAGCTTCAATTCGGAAATCGCCGGGATGCCGTTTTTCCTGAGCGCCGGCATGCGCAACGAGAACACCAAGATCTCGGCCAACGGCAACGGTACCGTGCCGCTGCAGATCCAGACCAGCACGGCCGATCCGACGCTGCTGACGGTGGTGCTGTCCGATCCGCAGCAGCTGACGGCGAAGACCAGCTACAACTATCTGCTGCCCAGCCTGGATACGCGCCTGGAAATCACGCCGGAATTCCAGGCAAGGTTCAGCGCTTCGCGGACCATTACCCGCCCGACGCTCAACCTGCTGTATCCGCAGCTGAACGTGGGACCGGACAGCGTATCGGCGCGCTCAGCGCGGCGGGCGGCAACCCGGCTTTGAAGCCCTATCTGTCGGACAACTTCGACCTCGCGTTTGAATGGTATTACCAGCCGAACTCGTATCTGTCGGTGAACGGTTTCCTCAAGAACGTGTCGAATTTCATCGTCGGCGGCGTGACGAACCAGACCATCAACGACGTGATCGATCCAACGACGGGCCAAGCCGCGGTCTTTGCCGTGACCCAGCAGGTCAATGGCCCTGACGCCACGGTGAAGGGCATCGAGCTCGCGCTGCAGCACGTGTTCGGCGATACCGGCTTCGGCTTCCAGGCCAACGCCACCTTCGTCGACACCAACCGCCCTTATGACGAGACCGACATCTCGCAGACGGGTTTCGCGGTGACCGGCCTTGCCAACTCGGCGAACTTCGTCGGCTTCTACGACAAGAACGGCTTCCAGATCCGCGCGGCGCTCAACTGGCGCGATGAATATCTGCTGCAGTTCGGCCAGAACCAGAACACCGGTTCGTTCGGTGCGGAGCCGACCTTCGTGGACGAAAGCTTCCAGATCGACCTGACCAGCAGCTATGACATCAACGACAATTTCAGTGTCTTTGGTGAAGTGCTGAACGTGAACAACAACAAGCAGAGCACCCACGGGCGCTTCTCGAACCAGCTGCTTGACGTGTTCGATTACGGTCGTCGCTACACGGCGGGGGTTCGCTTCCGCTACTAGGGCTCTCCCCTGTGGCGGGGCGCGATTGATTGCGCCCCGCCAGCTTTTGCGATCATAATGGCGCCATGGACAAGGTCGACAGCATCGTCATCGTCGGCGGCGGCACCGCCGGTTGGCTGACAGCCGGGGTCATCGCCGCTCGGCACCAGGGTCGGCGGCCCCATGGCTTTTCCGTGACGCTGGTGGAATCTCCCAATGTCCCGATCATCGGGGTGGGAGAAGGGACGTGGCCAACGCTGCGATCTACGCTGCGCACGATCGGCGTTGCGGACACCGATTTCTTTCGCGAATGCGACGCCGCGTTCAAGCAGGGCGCCCGTTTCAACCGCTGGACAACGGGCGAAGCGGACGAGGGGTACTATCACCCGCTGATGCTGCCGCAGGGTTTTGCGCGTCTCAACCTCGTCCCGCACTGGCTTGAAAAGACGGACGAAAGCTTCTGCGATGCGGTCACGCCGCAAGGCAGGATTTGCGATCAGGGACTTGCTCCCAAGACGATCGCGACGCCGGAATACGAGGGGCTGGCCAATTACGCCTACCATCTCGATGCCGGGAAGTTCTCAGACTTTCTGAAGCGGCATTGCTGCGAGAAGCTGGGGGTACGCCACGTCCTCGCCGATGTGACAGGCGTGGTGCAGGCAGCGAACGGTGACGTCGAGAGTGTGGCGACCGCAGACGGACAGTCCATCGCCGGCGATTTGTTTATCGACTGCACCGGCTTCAAGGCGTTGTTGTTCGAGGGCGCGATGAAGGTGCCGTTTCGCGAATGCAACGACGTGCTGTTCTGCGACACGGCGCTTGCCGTTCAGGTGCCTTACGCGGATCCGTCCGATCCGGTTGCCAGTCACACCATCTCTACCGCGCAGTCGGCGGGGTGGATCTGGGACATTGGCCTGCCGACGCGCCGCGGCGTCGGACATGTCTTTTCCAGCAGCCACGTCGATACCGACCATGCCGAGAAGGAACTGCGCGACTACATCGGACCTGCGGCCAGGGACCTGTCGGTGCGCCGTATTCCGATCCGATCGGGCCACCGCGAAACCTTCTGGAAGGGCAATGTCGTCGCGGTCGGCCTTGCCGCCGGTTTCCTCGAACCGCTCGAAGCGTCGGCCATCGTGCTGATCGAACTGTCGGCCAAGATGATCGCCGAACAGCTTCCGCCGAACCGCAGCGTGATGGACGTAATCGCCCGGCGCTATAACGATACGACCGCGTATCGCTGGGGCCGGATCATCGACTTCCTCAAGCTGCATTATACGCTGACCAAGCGTACCGACACGGACTTCTGGCGTGACAACACGTGGGCCGAGACGGTTCCCGACCGGCTTCAGGGGCTGATGGAGCTTTGGAAATACCAGACGCCTTGGCTCCACGACGAATTCGACCGGGCCGAGGAGGTGTTTCCCGCGGCCAGCTATCAATATGTCCTATATGGCATGGGCTATCGCACGCATGTGCCGCAAGGCGACGCGGATGCAGAGCGGGAACTGGCCCAGCGCGTGCGCAGGGAAAACGATGCGCTGACGGCGAAACTGCTCGCCGGTCTGCCCCGGCACCGCGATCTGCTTACCCGGATATCCGAGCATGCGATGATGCCGGTCTGACGGCGGTTCGCAAGGCGCCCAGCGTTCGGTGTCTACCCTTCGGGCGGCAGATCGCCTTCGTCCAGATGCAGCGACTGGCCCTTGGCCAGTGCCACCTCGATCAGCCTGCCGGGCCGTCCGACCAGCCATGCCCCGTCGGCATCGGCTGTCAGCACCGCTCTCGCAATACGGCGATCGTGCCATGCAAGGTCCACGCGGCAGCCGCCGCGTGCGCGCAGGCCGGTGATGGAACCGCTCGGCCATACCGCTGGAAGCGCAGGCAGCAGCAGGATCTGGCCGCGATGGCTCTGCATCAGCATCTCGGCGATCGCGCGCGTGCCGCCGAAATTGCCATCGATCTGGAACGGGGGATGGGCATCGAACATGTTCGGATAGGTGCGTCCCGGCGCCAGCAGGAACGCCAGCACGTCATGCGCATGGTCGCCTTCGCGCAGCCTGGCGCGCAGGTTGATACGCCAAGCCGTCGCCCAGCCGGTCGATTCGTCTCCGCGCATCTCCAGCGAACGACGCGCCGCGGCGGCAAGCTCGGGCGTCGCGTCGGGATCGATCTGCGCGCCGGGGAACAGCCCATAGAGGTGTGAGACGTGGCGGTGATCGGGTTCGGGCGCCCTGCCGTCCCAATCCTCCTGCCATTCCTGCAGCTGGCCCAGCGCGCCGATGTGATCGGGCGCAAGGCGGGCGCGGACCTGCATGACCTCGGCAGCGAAATCCGCGTCGAAGCCCAGTATGGCGGCAGCGCTGGCGGTCTGGCGGAACAGATCGCGCAGGATCTGCTGGTCCATTGCCGGTCCAGCACAGATCGCCGCACCCTCCGGATGCCGGTTTTCCGGTGAGATCGAAGGATTGGTCACGAGGTAGCCGGTGTCCGGATCGGTCTGCAGCGTATCGATGAAGAACAGCACCGCGCCGCGCATCACCGGATACACGCTGGCAAGGAAGGCGGTGTCGCGGCTGTAGTCGAAATGATCCCACAGATGGGTGCACAGCCATGCGC
>JAPYSD010000764.1 GCA_029936705.1 Croceicoccus sp.
CCTCCGCGCCGTCCAGCGCTGCAATCGGCCCGCTCCATTCCGCCACCGCCGGGCGGCAATCGCCATCGCGCATCACGCCCAGATCGCGCAGCAGGCGGTCCACGTGCGGTGTTCCGTTCGGCGCCTCGCTGCCCAGCCGCGCGTGGAAATCGCGCAGCACCCCGGCGGGATCGCTTTCCATCCGCGCGATCATCCGGTGCAGCACGCGGCGCGGCACGCCCGGCCGGTCCTCGTCCCCGGTAAAGCAGTCGAAGCCATTGATCGCCGCCAGCCCCCGGCACTCCGCGGGCGGCCTGGCCAGCAGCGCCATCGCGCCGAAACTATGCGTCACCGCCACGCACGGCCCCTCGACCACCGGCCAGGACGCCTCGCCGAAATAGCCCAGGTCGGCCCGCACGATATCCGCGCCGGGCAAGCAGGCAGCCACCCCGTCCCAGAACCGCGCGTCGAAACCCCAGCCTTGCACGAAAAGCAGCTTCACCGCGCGTCCTCCAGCGCCGCCAGCAGCGCATCGACATCGCTTTCCGCGTGGCTGGCACGCAGCGCGATCCGCAGGCGGCTGGTGCCCGGCGGCACGGTTGGCGGACGGATCGCGGCGGCGATCATGCCGCGCTCCTCCAGCACGGACGACAGGCGCAGCGCCTCTTCCTCGCCGCCAATGATGGCGGGCACGATCTGCGTGGTGGAACCGCCATCCGCGATGCCCAGCCGCGCCAGCCCGCCGCGCAGCCGCTTACCCAGCGCCGCCAGATGCGCGCGCTGCGCATCCATGCCCGGCACCAGGTCCAGCGCCGCGTCCGCCGCGCCCAGCACAGCCGGCGGCAGAGCGGTCGAGAACACGAAGCCCCCCGCCGCATTGACCAGCCAGTCGCGCATCACCGCCGAACAGGCGAAATAGCCGCCGAACCCGCCCAGCGCCTTGCTGAAGGTGCCCATCGCGATATCCACGCCCGGCACGCCATGCGTCAGCCCCGCGCCGCCCGGCCCCAGCACGCCGGTCGCATGCGCCTCGTCCACCACCAGCAGCGCATCGTGCCGGTCAGCCAGCCTGCCCAGCGCGGCGATGTCGGCGCGGTCGCCGTCCATGGAAAAGACGCTCTCGGTCAGGATGATGCGCGCGGGCGCCCCAGCCTGCCGCGCCAGCAATTCGTCCAGGTGCGCCAGGTCGTTGTGGCGAAAGCGGATCTCGCGCACGCCTGCCGCCGCGCAGCCATGGTG
>JAPYSD010000765.1 GCA_029936705.1 Croceicoccus sp.
CTCCAGCACCATCAGGCGCTGGCCTGTGGTAACGCTGTCACCCTCAGCCACGTCGAGAGCGATGACCTTGCCCGGCATGGGGGCCAGAATCGCGCCATCGGCGGCGGAGTGGTGGCCGGTGCCCCGCTCGCGGGCAAAGCTGATTGTATGTCCCTGCCCGCGTTCGAAGACCAGAACCGTGCCGTCGGGCTCACTTTCCGAAAAAGGGCCATGGGTGGTCGGGATTGACACCACGTCGTCGAAGTTATCATCGCCATCGATGACAATCTTCCACCCGCCAGAATGCTCCTTGGATGGCAGGACGCTCAGCCGCTTGGGCTCGCCATCAACCGACATCGCGATTTGCGCAGCCGCACTTGGTGCATTCAAGCGAAAACCGAAAAGTGCATCGGGACCTGCGAGTTGGTCGTCGCCAAACCGCTTCCCTTCAAATTCCTCAATCCGCCAACTTACACCCGCCAGTTCCACGGCCCGCGAAGGATGCGAAACGGTCAGCTCGTCGCCCTTGCGCGCGATCAGTCCGGTGTCGAGATCGGCAGCCTGAAACTCGGGCATTTCGAGCAGACTTACCAGAAATTGCGCGTTGCAGCGGACAGGCCAGATTTCAACGTTGCCGCAGATTTCCGCCAGTTGACCGATCGCCTCTCGCCGTGTCTCGCCATACGCGATCAGCTTGGCGATCATCGGGTCGTAGAACGGCGAGATTTCGCTGCCCTGAGTAACGCCGGACTCGATTCGGCCTTCCTCGCCAAGATCGAAATGCTCCAAACGCCCCGTGCTAGGCAAGAACCCCTTCGCCGGATCCTCCGCATAAAGCCGCGCCTCGATGGCCCAGCCGTTGATCGACAGCTCGTCCTGCTTCAGCGGGATCGGCTCGCCGCTGGCGACGCGCAATTGCCATTCGACCAGGTCGACGCCAGTGATCTCCTCGGTCACCGGGTGCTCGACCTGCAGCCGCGTGTTCATTTCCATGAAGAAGATGCGGTCGGCGCGCAGGCCCTCGCTGGCATCGGCGATGAACTCGATGGTCCCCGCGCCTTCATAGTCCACCGCTTTCGCGGCGCGGACGGCGGCGGCGCAGATCGCTTCGCGCGTTTCTTCGTCCATGCCCGGCGCGGGCGCTTCCTCGATCACCTTCTGGTGGCGGCGCTGCAATGAACAGTCGCGCTCGAACAGGTGGACGACATTGCCGTGGCTGTCGCCGAACACCTGCACCT
>JAPYSD010000766.1 GCA_029936705.1 Croceicoccus sp.
GCCATGCCGGTCGTGCCGTCAGGCGCGACATAGCCGACCTCCAATGCGTCCTGCTGGCCCATCACCAAATAGAGGAACACTGGCAGCGCCGCTTCCACCTGCGAACGCAGCAGGCGGGGGGTGTCGGCGGAGACGATCCGGCGCGCGCACTCCTCGAACTGCGGCACCGTCAGCTCGCCGATGCGCGTGATGCGCGAACCGGGCGGCAGCGCATCGCCGGGCGCGGCCCATGCGTCGGTCAGCATCGCATCGCCCATGTAGCGCACCGACAGCGGTATGATCGTGCCGCCCGATCGCACATGCGCCAGCGCGTCGAGGATGGCCGCATCGGTCTTGGCGTGGGCGATGTCGCCAAAGGCCATCGCCTCGTGCAGCATCAGGTGGAATTCGCGTTTGGGCACCGGTCCGTCCACCCGCGCGAGCAGCTCGGCCATTTTCGCGTCATAGGCAGCGCGGTCGCGGCGGGCGTACAGGTCGACATGCTCTTGCTGCAGGCGGTCATAGAGCGTGTTCAGGTCGTCGCGGGCGTCCTGCGCGCCATAGCAGTCCGGGCAGGGCGCGGCCTGCTGCGCCGATGCGGCGGCGGGCACCGCGGCCAGGGCCGCAAGACAGGCGAGAGCGGGACCGAGGCGTTTCAGCATGGGCACGATCATGGCCGCGGCCTTGCGGCGGGTCAATATCGGCCGCCGCCGGCGGATGCGGGCGGCCCGGTGCCAGATCGGGTGACGCCTCATCCCGAATAAGCCCAACAGCGCACTTGGCTTTCGCGCCGGTCGGTTTTAAGGCCTCTCACACTCCTTCATCGTCCGCGCAGAGACTTGTCCTTCATGCCCCTTCCGCAGTTCAAACGTATCCTCCTGAAGCTTTCGGGCGAAGTGCTGATGGGCGACCAGCCCTTTGGCATCGACACCGACTATGTCGCCAAGCTGGCGCACGAGGTGAAGGCCGCGAAGGAAACCGGGCTTGAGATCTGCCTGGTCATCGGCGGAGGCAACATCTTTCGCGGCATGGCGGGCGCGGCCAAGGGGATGGACCGCGCGCAGGCCGATTACATGGGCATGCTGGCGACGGTGATGAACGCGCTGGCGATGCAGAGCGCGCTGGAACAGATCGGCGTGGAGACGCGCGTGCAGTCCGCGGTGCAGATGGACCAGGTGTGCGAACCCGTGATCCGCCGCCGCGCCGAACGGCACATGGAAAAGGGCCGCATCGTGATC
>JAPYSD010000249.1 GCA_029936705.1 Croceicoccus sp.
GTCGGAGGTCTGTAGCAGGACCCGCTCATACCCCTCGGGCATGGGCTGGGCGCCTGCCGGCGCGGGATAGATCAGTCTGCGCTGGCCCATCCAGGCCGCGCCCACGACAATTGCATAGACAAGGACCGCGCCGACAATGAAGCCCAGCACGATCCGCCCGGCGGTCAAGCCCGGGCTTCCTCCACTCCCGCGCTGTTGTGGCGCAGCGCCTTGAGCACGGTGTCGACGATATGGGGGGCATTCAGCCCCGCCGTGTCGTACTGCCGCTCGGGCGCGTCGTGGTCCTGGAACTGGTCGGGCAGGCGCATCGTGCGGATCTTGAGCCCGCCGTCCATCAGCCCCTCGTCGCTCGCCATGGTCAGCACGTGTGAACCCAGCCCGCCGATCGAGCCTTCCTCGACCGTCACGACCACTTCGTGGCTGGCGATCAGGCTGCGGATCATGTCCTCGTCCAGCGGCTTGGCAAAGCGCAGGTCGGCGACCGTGGTCGACAGGCCCTTGGCTTCCAGCTGGTCGGCGGCTTTCAGCGCCTCTGCCAGGCGCGTGCCCAGCGACAGGATCGCGATCTTGCTGCCCTGACGCACGATGCGGCCCTTGCCGATCTCCAGCCGCTCCGGCTTGTCGGGCATGGCCACGCCCGTGCCCGCGCCGCGCGGATAGCGGAACGCGATCGGTCCGCTGTCATGGCAAGCGGCGGTATAGGTCATGTGCGCCAGCTCCGCCTCGTCCGCGGCGGCCATCACCACCATGTTGGGCAACGTCGTCAGATAGGTCACGTCGAAGCTGCCCGCATGGGTCGCGCCGTCCGCGCCCACCAGCCCCGCGCGGTCGATCGCGAAACGCACCGGCAGGTTCTGGATGGCGACATCGTGCACCACCTGGTCGAACGCGCGCTGCAGGAAGGTCGAATAGATCGCGCAGAACGGCCGCATGCCCTGCGCGGCAAGACCTGCGGCAAAGGTCACGGCATGCTGCTCGGCGATGCCGACATCGAAACTGCGGCCCGGATGCGCCTTGGCGAACTTGTCGACGCCCGTGCCGCCCGGCATGGCGGCGGTGATCGCGCAGATGCGCTCGTCGCTTTCGGCCAGCCTGGCCAGCGTTTCGCCGAACACGTTCTGGTAGTTCGGCGGCCCGCCCTTGGACTTCTTCTGCTCGCCGGTGATGACGTCGAACTTCTGGACGCCGTGATACTTGTCCGCCGATTGCTCGGCCGGGCCGTAACCCTTGCCCTTCTGCGTCACGACATGGATCAGGCACGGCCCCTCGGCCGCGTCGCGCACGTTTTCCAGCACGGGGACCAGCGCATCCAGGTCGTGCCCGTCGATGGGTCCGACGTAATAGAAGCCCAGCTCCTCGAACAAAGTCCCGCCCATGGCCATGCCGCGGGCGAATTCGTCGGTCTTGCGCGCGGCGACATGCAGCGGGCGCGGCAGCCGCCTCGCGAACTTGCGCGCCAGCTCGCGCAGGCCAAGGAACTGGCCCGACGACACCAGCCGCGCCAGATAGCCCGAAAGCCCGCCCACCGGCGGCGCGATCGACATGTCGTTGTCGTTCAGGATCACGACCAGCCGGTTGCCCGCCTGCTCGGCATTGTTCATGGCTTCATACGCCATGCCCGCGCTCATCGCGCCGTCGCCGATCACGGCGATGCCCTTGCCGGGTTTGCCCGAAAGCTTGTTGGCGACCGCGAAACCCAGCGCCGCGCTGATCGAAGTGGAACTGTGCGCCGCGCCGAACGGATCGTATTCGCTCTCGCTCCGCTTGGTGAAGCCCGACAGCCCGCCGCCCTGGCGCAGGGTGCGGATCCGGTCGCGCCGTCCGGTCAGGATCTTGTGGGGATAGGCCTGGTGCCCGACGTCCCACACCAGCCGGTCGTTGGGCGTATCGAACACGTAATGGATCGCGGTGGTCAGCTCGACCACGCCAAGACCCGATCCCAGGTGCCCGCCGGTCGTCCCGACGGCATCGATCATTTCCAGCCGAAGTTCATCGGCCAGCTGACGAAGTTGCGAGGGGTCCAGCTTGCGCAGGTCATCGGGCGTGTCGACCGTGTCCAGCAGCGGCGTGAGCGGTTTGTTTTGGGCCTGTTCGGCAGTCATTTCTATGGTCTAGCCGTCATTTGAGCCGGAGTCGAATAATGCGGGGCATCGCGACCAGATGCGCATCCTCCCCGCCCGTAAACGACTTCCTTAGGCCGGACCGGGAATGAAATCCAGTGCCACCCCGTTCATGCAATAGCGTTTGCCCGTAGGGGCAGGTCCGTCGTCGAACACGTGGCCCAGGTGCCCGCCGCAGCGTGCGCAATGCACCTCTGTCCGCGGATAGCCCAGCTTGTAGTCGGTGCTGGTGCCCACGCCGCCCTTCAGCGGGCGATAGAAACTGGGCCAGCCGGTCCCGCTCTCGAACTTGGTGCGCGATGAATAGAGCCGGTTGTCGCAGCCCGCGCAGGCATAGATGCCCGAACGCTTCTCGTCGTTCAGGGGCGAGGAATAGGCGCGTTCGGTGCCTTCCTCACGCAGGATGCGGTATTCGGCCGCCGACAGCCGCTTGCGCCACTGCGTCTCGCTCAGGGTGAAGGGGAACTTCTCCTTCGCTTCGGCTGCGCGGCCGCAGGCGGAAGCCAGCGGGGTCAGCATGCCTGCCAGCAGCAGGCCGATAAAGCTTCGGCGATTGTTTATCATGTCGCCTTCCTACCACATCCAGCCTTAGGCCTGCGTGAACGAACGGCCGGTCCGGCCCTTCAGCTGGCGCAGCAGCGTGGCAAGCCCGCGCCTGCCCTTTGCCGGACCCGATTTCATCACCGTCTTGCGGAACAGCGCGGCGCCCGCGCGCACAATCAGGAAAACCCAAAGTGCCTGCCATGCGATGGCCACGAAATGAGGCCAGATCTCGGGCTGCGTCGCGGCGCGCGCCAGCATGGCAAAGGGCGAGCTGAACGGGAAGATCGCCGCCGCCATCTCGATCGGCTGGCCCTGGTGCCCCAGCGAATAGGACGCGAGGAAGAATACCATCAATTGCGCCATGGTGACCGGCATCGACAGGGTCTGCACCTCGCGCACCGTGGTCGCCAGCCCGCCGATCGACAGGAACAGCGAGCCCAGCAGCAGATAGGCGCAGGCGAAATAGGCGATGCACAGCATGGCAAAGACCGGCCAGCCCACCGCCGGGGCGGACAGCAGCGCCAGGCCGCCGCCGCCTGCCAGCAGCACCAGCGCTGCCACGCTGCCCCACACGCCGATCCCGACAAAGCTGACGCCCAGCATCGCCAACAGCTTGCCGAAGAACACCGCGTCCATCGGCACGGCGGCGGCCAGCACCTCGATGATCTTGTTGGCCTTTTCCTCGACCAGGTTCGACAGCACCATGCCCGCCAGCAGCATCGTCAGCAGGAACAGCAATGTCTGGCCTGCCTGCGCGGTGCGGATGCGGCCGCCCACCTCGTCGATCTGGGTCGGCTGCGCCATGGGCTGCAACGCGACCTGCGGCCATTCGCGGCCCTCTGCGCCCGGGGCCAGGTCGCGCAGCCGCCGCGCCTCGTCGATCATCAGCGTTACGTCGGACCGCCAGAGGGCGATGCGACCTCCGGGACCGGACAGGACAGGCTCGTCCAGCGTGCCCGACAATACGGCGGCCACTTTTCGGTCGCCCGGACCATCGGCCAGCATTGCGCGGATTTCGCCCGTGCCGGTGCGATCGCCTTGCAAGATCTCGATCCCCGGCAGGCGCGGCGCGGCGCTGCGCAGCGATTCGCGCGCCTCGGCGATCAGCGCGCTTTCGGGCGCCTGCATCGCGATGCCCAGCCGCGCTTCGCCCGCCGCGCCCTGGACGCTGGCGCCGATGCCGCCCGCCATCCAGGCGACGATCACCGGGAACAGCGGGCCCAGGATGAAGAACAGGAACGACCGGCTGAACAGGATGGCGCGGAAATCGCGGCGCGCGATGACCATGATCTTGGCGACGAATTGCCTCATGCGCCTGCTCCCCCCAAGGCGCCTGCCTCCTCTTCCAGCGCTTTCGCCGCCGCTTCGCCCGCGATCGCGACGAAGGCATCGTGCAGTCCCGCCCGCTCGATCGAGAGTGACTGGATGCCCGCCTTGCCCTGGACCAGCGCGGTCAGCAGCGGCTCCACCCCGTCGTCGGGAAGCGAGAACGCCCACAGCGCGCCGCCCGTCGCCATGATCTGCGGCTCGGCATCAGCGGGCAGCGCCACGCGCCACGGTCCGCTGGGCTCCCGCGTTTCGAGGTGAACCTGCGGCGGCAGCCGGTCGCGCGCTTCGGAGACGAGGCCGTGGAACGGCACCCGCCCGCCCGCGATGATCGCGATCCGCTCGCACAGACGCTCCGCATGGGCGAGGACATGGGTCGAGAAGATGACGGTGGTGCCATTGTCGGCAAGGCTGCGAATCGTCCGCTCCAGCCGCCCCTGGCTGATCGCGTCGAGGCCCGAGAACGGCTCGTCCAGCACGACCAGTGCCGGATCGTGCACCAAAGTGGCCAGAAGCTGCACCGTTTGTGCCTGTCCCTTGGACATCTGGCGGATCTGGCGGTCCGCGATATGGCCAAATCCGTGTTCTTCCAGCAGCCGGTAACCACGCCTGCGCCCCTCGGCCGTCGGCAGGCCGCGCAGCGCGCCGACAAAGGCGATGGCGTCCACCGCCTTCATCGCCGGATACAGTCCGCGTTCCTCGGGCAGATAGCCGATGCGATTGGCCAGCGCGTGCGGATCCTCGCTGCCCAGCACGCGGCGCGTGCCGGTGTCGGGATCGATGATGCCCAGCAGCATGCGCAGGGTCGTGGTCTTGCCCGCGCCGTTGGGGCCGAGTATGCCGAAGATCGAGCCCTCGGGAACGGCGATGTCGATCCCGTCGACGGCCAGGACACCGTCGAAACGCTTGACCAGTCCGCGGGCCTCGATCGCCAGCTTCGGGGCGGGCTGCGCGGTGAAGTGGGCCGGATCGAACGCGTGTGTCATTGCCTGCTGCAACTGGAATCCCCAGGGAAGAGATTGCGGCTTTGCCCCGCAAGTCTGCAAGATAAGGTTAAGGCATGTGAACGTTGCAAGCGCTGACAGGCTCGAACGGCTAAGGCAAGCGCTTCTGGAACAGGCGCAGCGCGAAGGGTTCGTCGCCGCCGGCATCGCCGATGCGGGCACCGATCCGCGCCGGGTCGCACGCCTGCGCGGCTGGCTGGACGAAGGGCGGCACGGATCGATGGGCTGGATGGAGGACCGCGCCGACCAGCGCGGCGCGCCTCAGACCCTGTGGCCCGATGCGCAAAGCGTGATCGCGCTGGGGATGAGCTATGCGCCCGGCCACGATCCGCTGGCGCTGGAGGGGCAGGGGGACCGCGCCCGCATCTCGGTCTATGCGCAGGGGCGCGATTATCACGACACGGTGAAGAAGGCGCTGAAGCGGCTGGCCCGCTGGCTGGTCGAGGAAGCTAAGCGCGAAGGGATCGAGGCGGGCGTGAAGGTCTTCGTCGATACCGCGCCCGTCATGGAAAAGCCGCTGGCAGAGGCGGCGGGCATCGGCTGGCAGGGCAAGCACACCAACATGGTCAGCCGCGTGCATGGCAGCTGGCTGTTCCTGGGCGCGATCTACACCACCCTGCCGCTGCGCGCGGACGAGGTTCACCCCGACCGCTGCGGCAGTTGCAGCGCCTGCCTCGACGCCTGTCCGACGAACGCGTTTCCCGCGCCGCGCCAGCTCGATGCGCGGCGCTGCATCTCGTACCTGACGATAGAGCACAAGGGGCCGATTCCCGACGAATTCCGCGAGGCCATGGGCAATCGCATCTATGGCTGCGACGATTGCCTGGCGGTCTGTCCGTGGAACAGCTTTGCCCAGAGC
>JAPYSD010000250.1 GCA_029936705.1 Croceicoccus sp.
TGGCCTGATATTCGCCCGACGCCGCGGCCTCGCGCTCGGCCAGTTCCTTTTCGTACAGGCGCGCCTTGAGCATGTTCATGGCCGTTGCGCGGTTCTTGTGCTGCGAACGGTCGTTCTGGCTGGCCACCACGATGCCGGTTGGCTGGTGGGTGATGCGCACCGCGGAATCGGTCGTGTTAACGTGCTGCCCGCCCGCGCCCGACGCGCGGTAGGTATCGATCTTCAGGTCCGAAGGATTGATCTCGATCTCGATATCGTCGTCGATCACCGGATAGACCCAGACCGAGCTGAACGAGGTATGGCGCCGCGCGCTGCTGTCATAGGGGCTGATGCGGACCAGGCGGTGGACGCCGCTTTCGGTCTTGGCATAGCCATAGGCGTTCTCGCCCTTGATCAGCAGCGTGGCCGACTTGATGCCCGCCTGCTCGCCCGCGCTGTAATCGACGATATCGACCTTGAAGCCGCGCCGTTCGCCCCAGCGGGCATACATGCGCTGCAACATCTCGGCCCAGTCCTGGCTTTCGGTGCCGCCGGCGCCGGCGTGCACTTCCAGATAGGTGTCGTAGCTGTCCGCCTCGCCCGAAAGCAGCGCCGTCACCTTGTCGCGGTCGGCGCGGTCGGCCAGCGCGGTCAGGCTGTTCAGCCCGTCCTGCACGACGCTGTCGTCACCCTCGGCCTCGCCCATCTCGACGAATTCAACGGCGTCCGACATCTCGGCGCTGATCTCGTTCACGGCCTTCACCGCGTCGCCCAGCTGCTTCTGCTCGCGCGTGATGGTTTGCGCCTGCTTGGGATCGTTCCACAGGTTCGGGTCTTCCACCCGCGCATTCAGCTCGTCCAGCCGGCGCAGCGCCTGCTCCCAGTCAAGCGACTGGCGGATCAGCGCGAGCGCCGCCTCGATACGGTCGACAAGGGCCTGCCCTTCGGCACGCATGAAACTTCTCCTGTGAGGGCCCTTCGCCCCCGGACTTGCGCCCGCTTAGCGAAGGGTCCCGAAATGTGAAAGTGCGCAATGCGATCGCGCGCGGCAAGAGGCGGCGCGGATCGGAACAAGGACGGAGTGCGCGCGGGGCGCGCACCCCGCTTCGTCAGCTTTTCAGCGCGCGGACCGCCGCCAGCGTGCGCGAGACATGTTCGCGCCAGTCGGAATCGGAATGGACCATGGTGATCCGGCCGTCCTGCGCGATGACGTATGAGGTCCGATCACTTAGCAGTCCGGACCCCTCCTTCATGTTGAGAGCGACGTCATAGGCGCGAATGGTGGCAGGGGTCGCGCGGGCGACTGGGAAGGCGTCGCGGCATTCCTCGGTCGAAAACCTCTTCAGCGTCTCGATATCGTCGCCGGACAGGCCGACGACCTGCGCCCCGGCTGCCTTGAACTGGGGCATGGCCTCGGCAAAGGCACGAGCTTCCAGCGTGCAGCCCTGGGTGAATGCCTTGGGGAAGAAATAGAGCACGACCGGCCCCTTCTTCAGCGCCTTGGCGAGATCGAAGGGAAAGGCTTTCCCCGCCAACGCCCCCGTCGTGACCACCGGCGGCGCTTCCGCCCCCTTGGGAAGGGCGGCGGCCAAGGGGCCCGCGGAAAGGATGGCGGCGGCAAAGGCGCCAGCCATGAAGCTCGATCGGATGCGCTTGTTCATACCGCCTTCTTAGGCCGCTAACTGGGATCAGTAAATGCCGCCCTGATCCTCGAGGAAAGTATCGTCGATGGCGACCGCGTCCCTGCTGGTCGCGGCACGGCTTTCGGCGCGGGCGGCGCGGATCGCGGCCAGCGCGGCCATGCGCTTTTCCTCTAGCGTCTGGCGGTCCAGCGAACGGCGCGGTTCGGTGTCGGGCTTGAACGCTTCCCAGATCGTGGCGGGCTTGTATTCGGTCAGCGAAGGCCAGCCGTCGAACACGCGCTTGCCGCTGCGGCGGTCGATCCGGACCATGCGGATGCCGTCGGGGGCCTGCACCGGGGTGGTGGGCCAGCGGGCCTTGGTATCCTGGATCAGCTCCTTGACGATCGGCGCCGCGGTATTGCCGCCCTGCACCCATCCGCCCAGGTTGCGCGGCTGGTCGAAGCCGACATAGACGCCCGCGACCAGGTCGGCCGAACCGCCCATGAACCAGGCGTTGGTGGGCCCGGATGTCGTGCCGGTCTTGCCGAACAGCGGCAGGTCAAGATCGCGCAGGCGCGTTGCCGTGCCGCGCTGCACCACGCCTTCCAGCATGTGCACGACCTGATAGGCAGTGCCCGGGTCCATCACCTGCTTGCCGCCCTCGGTCAGGCGGGGCATCGACTTGCCGTCCCACTCGTCCATGTTGCAGCGGGTGCAGCGGCGCTTGTCGGCGCGCCAGATCACCTTGCCGTTCTTGTCCTGCACGTAGTCGATGACCGACGCGTCGAACTGCCGCCCGTGATTGGCGAGCGCGCTATAGGCATTCACCATCTGCAGCACCGTCGTGTCGCCCGCGCCCAGCGCAAAGGCCAGATAGGGGTCATAGCTGCCGATACCGACCCGTTCGAACGTGTTGATCACGTTGTCCATGCCCGAATCGTTCGCGATATGGACGGTCATCAGGTTGCGCGACTGTTCCAGGCCCCAGCGCATCGTCTGTTCGCCCGCACCGCGCGTATTGCCGAAATTGCGGAAGCACTTCTCGCCCAGGGCCGCGCCCTGGTAGACGCAGAACGGCCCGTCGGTGACCAGCGTCGCGGGGGTCATGCCCTGGTCCAGCCCGGTCGCATAGACGAACGGCTTGATCGTCGAGCCCGGCTGACGCTCTGCCTGCGTGGCGCGGTTGAAGCTGCCGAGGCGCGAATCGAAGCCGCCCTGCATCGCCAGGACGCGGCCGGTCTGCGGGTTTTCCACGACCAGCCCGCCCGATACCTCGGGGATGGTCCGCACGCGCCAGCCCGATCCGTCGGGCGAGGCCACGATCACGTCGCCCGCCTTGAGCGCGTCGGGCAAATTGCCCAGCGGATAGGTCTCGCCATCGCTGAAGCCGATCTGCGCGCTGTTGCCGCTGCGCTCGGTCACGACGCCCACGCGCCAGTCCTGGTAGTCGATCGCAAGGTTCGACACGATCAGCTGGGTCTGCCAGTTCTCGTCCATGTCGATCTTGGCGATGGGGCCGGTCCAGCCGCGATTGCCGTGATAGCGCATCAGCCCCGCGCGCAGAGCCTTACGCGCGGCCTTCTGCATGTCCATGTCGAGCGAGGTGCGCACCCACAGGCCGCCCGCATAGACCGAGTTCGGCCCGTCCTCGGCCTTCTCGCCATACATGTCGAGCAGGCGGCGGCGCACTTCCTCGATGAAATAGCCGCCGGCGGGGTCATAGCTTTCACGCCGCCGCTGGACGAGGCCGAGCGGCTGCGCCTTGGCGGCGTTGGCCTCGGCCGTCGTGGCCCAGCCATTGTCGACCATCTGGTCGAGCACGTAATTGCGCCGCGCGATCGCCATGTCGCGATACTTGGCGCGGCCATAGCGCTCCGGCGCCTTGGGCAGGATCGCCAGGAAGGCCGCCTCGTGCAGGTCGAGCGCGTTCACGTCCTTGTCGAAATAGGCGCGCGAAGCGGCCTGCACGCCAAAGCTCTGCCGGCCCAGCGGAATCTCGTTCAGATAGAGCTCGAGGATCTGCTCCTTGCTCAGCACCCCCTCAATGCGCTGGGCGAGGATCATTTCCTTCAGCTTGCGGGTGATCGAATATTCGTCGCCGACCAGGATGTTCTTGGCCACCTGCTGGGTGATGGTCGAACCGCCCTTGGCCCGCTCTCCCGATCCCATCTTGGACACGTAGTCGACGACCGCGTTCGCAAGCCCGCCGATATCGACGCCGCCGTGGGTCCAGAACGTCTTGTCCTCCGCCGCCAGGAACGCGTTCTGCAGCTGTTCGGGGAAATCGACATAGCGAAGTTGCACACGCCGCTCGCGCGCATAGCTGTTGACGATCTCACCATCCGCGCCGCGCACCATCGTCGGCAGGGCGGGCTGATAGGTCAGCAGCCGGTCAGCCGACGGCAATCCGGCGCCCAGCAGCGCATAGGCGGCGGCAAACAGCAGCAGCCCGCCGATAAGCAGCACCGCGACGGCCTTGAACAAAAGGCTTTCGCGCCATTTGCGGACGAAACCGGCCCAGGCAGCGGAGAAACCGCCGCCGATGCGTCCGGCGATGCTTTGGGCGGTGTTGGTCGGGGATTGCTCGGTCGGGCTCATGATCGGGGCGGCACTAGCATGGGGTTCGCGCAAGAGAAAAGACGAAACGGCCTGACCTTACACTGAACAGCGCGTTTGCATGGGGATAATGGGCATCGGATGGTCACCACCATGACCGGCACCCTAGCGCGCATCCGCCAGCAGCCCGGCGGTGATCGCGCCGGCCATGGCATTCACGATCGCCTTGCGTCCGGCCTCGCTGCCGATGCGTTCGGCGTCCTCGGCGTTGCTGATATAGCCGGCCTCGAACAGGATGGAGGGCATGCGGGCCGATCGCAGCACCACCAGGTTCGCGCCGCGGCGGAACTTGCCGTGCACCGGCATGGCGGAACGCACCCGCGATTCGAGCCAGTCGGCAATCCGCGCCGAGACAAGACTGGTCTCGCGCCGCGCCAGTTCGGCCAGCACCGCCTCGACATCGCCCAGCGCGGCATCGCCCGCATCCGCGTCGCCGCCCGCCGCGTTGAAATCCCGCGCGAGCGCCATCGCCTCGGCATCGCTGGCGCGCGGGGAGAGCACATAGACATTGGCGCCGCGCGCTTCCTCGACCGGCGCGCTGTCGGCATGGATCGACACGAACAGGTCGGGGTTCAGCGATTCGGCCAGCGTCACCCGCTCTTCCAGCGGAAGGAAGCGGTCACCCTCGCGGGTCATCGCAACCCGTACCGCGCCGAGTTCGAGGAGCCGCTCGCGCAGCGCCAGCGCGATGGGCAGGACGACGTCCTTCTCGCTAGCGCCGCTGGGGCCGGTCGCGCCCGGGTCGAAACCGCCATGGCCCGCGTCGATCACCACCAGCGGCGCCGCATTTCCGGCCCTGCCCGTGCTGATGCGCGGCATCGCCATCGATCGCGCGCCCGGCATGGCCATGGTGACAAGCGCATTGCCGCGCCCACCGGAGGGAAACACGGCGGCCAGCAACACACCCGCCCCGATGCCAAGCGCCAGTGCGCAGGACACGGCCAGCACAAACCGCCGCCGCGTACCCGCTTCGTCCCCTTTTCCCAGTTGCAGAACCGGCTCGTCCATCGGCAAGGGGATTGCCTTTCCCGGCGGCGCTGCACAAGTGCGCACAGCCGCCTGTCCCGCTGTTTCAGCAGGTCAAGGACGCTTCGTTCGCCACCGATACACGGACATTCGTGCGAACGATCTATCCGCTTTGTGGCTTTATATTGCCGAACCGTTCCGCCGGTGCTAGCGTGACGATCGTCGGGTGGATGGGATATCTGGCGCACCGCAAGTCGGCCCCTTGGCCGACGGCTCTCGAGAAGGGCCGACGGGCGTACGGTTTCCATCCTCTTCTTCCGACTTTTGGCGCGATTCCGCCGGACCGACCAGATCGCCGATCCATCGGCTTGCAGGGTCGTATCCCGCGTGGCGCGCCGCCCGGACACACATCCGGGACCGGATTGGAATTGGTGGATATGGTCATAAGGACGATGATTGCGGCGAGCACCCTGCATTGCAGGGCCGCTGGCATCGTCGTTTTCGGCGCGAATTTGCCGGACCATATCGCCACACGCTTATCGCCGCCGGTATCGCGCGCCAAGGTGCGCCGTTCCGGCTACCCATGTTTCGCGCCGGAGTGCGGGCCTGTGCCCGTTCGCTCCGCGCGCGCCTTACTGAAATGTCGCGCCAATCCCC
>JAPYSD010000767.1 GCA_029936705.1 Croceicoccus sp.
GGTGGGTCGCGCTGCTTTTCGGGCAATGCAGCGTCACGATGTCGCTATGGGCCAAGAGCGCATCGACGTCGGCGAAATAGTCCGCCCCGAACATCCGCTCCACCGACTCGGGCAGGCGGCGGCGGTTGTGATAAGCGATGCTGAGGCCGAAGGCGCGGGCGCGGTGTGCGACCGCCTGGCCGATGCGGCCCATGCCGATGATGCCCAGCACCTTGCCGCCCAGCGACCGGCCCAGCATGCCGGTCGGGGTCCACCCCTGCCATTCCCCGTGGCGGACGATCCGCGTACCCTCGCGCATCCGGCGCAATACGCCGATCAGCAGCGCCATGGTCAGGTCCGCCGTATCGTCGGTGAAAACGCCGGGCGTATTCGTCACCACGATGCGCCGCGCGCGTGCCGCGGCCAGCGCGATATGGTCGGTTCCGGCACCGAAATTGGCGATCAGGCGCAGTCGTTCGCCCGCGTTCTCGATCAGATCGGCATCGATCGTGTCGGTGACGGTCGGGACCAGCACGTCGCAATCACGCATGGCATCGGCCAGTTCGCTGCGGCCAAGGGGGCGGTCGTCCGTGTTCAGCCGCACGTCGAACAGCTGGGTCATGCGCTCCTCGATGGCGGGCATCAGGCGGCGCGTGACCGCGACGCGGGCCCTGCCATCGACGCGGCGCGACGCCGCCGGTGCGGTTTCGGACATCGTTCGGGCTGCCTTCGTGTCGCTGTCTGCCATTCCTGCGGCGCTACGCGGTGCAAGGGCGGGCGGTCAACAGCCAGATGCGGCGCTGTGGGCGGCGTGCTCATCCCGCTTGGCGAGGCAGCCGGGCGTGTCTATGCAACCGCGATGATCAAACGCGCCGTCCTGTCTGCCTTGCTGCCCGTTCTCTCGGCATTCGTGGCCGCGCTCGCGCTGGCAGCGCCCGCCAGCGCCCAGGACACGGACGAGGTGCCGTACTGGGCGTCGCTGACGACGGACAAGGCCAACATGCGGGTGGGGCCGGGCGGCAGCTATCAGATCGTGTGGGTCTATCAGCGCAAGGGTCTGCCGCTCAAGGTCGTGCGCCGCCTGTCGGGCTGGCGCCTGGTGGAGGATCCGGACGGCACCCGCGGATGGCTGGTATCCCGCTTCCTCAGCCGCGAGCGGTCCGCCATCGTGACGGGCGAGGACAACGTGATGATGCGCGCCAGGCCGGACGAGGGCTCGCAGCTGCTCTGGCA
>JAPYSD010000768.1 GCA_029936705.1 Croceicoccus sp.
GATCAGCAGTCCTGCGAACAGCGCCAGGACGAAGCCGGTCAGCATGTCGCCCGCACCGTTCAGCGCGAGATAGCCCACGGCGGCCCCGACTACCGGAACGACAGGATAGGACAGCGCTGCTTTCAGCCGCTTTCGCCGTTCGAACCCGGCATGGCGAAAGCCCGCCGTGATCGCGAAGCCGCCGGGCAGGTTGCCGATGACCTGCGAAGCGGCCAGCAGAACGCCCAGATTGCCTTCGACCGCGCTGCCGCCGCCGGTCATCAGCCCGTCGCTGAACAGGTCGATGGCGATGGCGGTATAGGCGCCCCAGATCAGCGAGTTCCCCCCGGGCCCGCCCTGCATGCGCAGCGATATGCGGTAGAAGCCGAGCGATACGCAGGCGCCGACCAGCAGAGCCGCCGCGATAACCCACGTATCGGTCCGGTCCTGCGCGCGCGGGATCAGTTCGATCGCGGCCACGGCGGTCGCCAGTCCAGCCGCCATGTGCAGCGCGCCGCCCGTCAGCCAGTGCGGGGGCTTGCGCCATTCCGCCAGCAATACGCCCAGCACCGTGCCAAGCGTGGGCAATAGCGCGAGCAGCAGCACCTCGATGAAGGAAAGCTCACCTTCCATCATCGCGTGGTCGAACCTGCAAGCTGGCGGACGCGGCTGTGGGCGGGCGGGATGTCGGACCCTCCTGTGTAGAACTGGCGGTCGGCGGCGCGGTCAGGTGCCGAAAGGGAACGTGTCGGGCACGGCATCGGCTGCCGTGTCATCAACGCTAACGGCACCCTCGGGCAGCGGTTCCAGCGCGCTGGTCGTGTCGAACCAGACGAAGCCGTCGAACTGCCGGGGCAACACGGCCTCGCTGTAATGGCTCAGCAGTTCGGTCTCGGGGCGGTAGATCACGCCGATGAAGCGTTCGATCCGCGGTTCCTCCAATGCGCTTCGCAGATCGGCCGACAGCGACGGGCCAAGGTCGAGCAGACATCGATCGCAATTGGAGAGGTGGAACTGGCGTCCGTAACTGTCGGGGCGCGATGCGGTGACCGGCTTCACCTCGCGCTCGCCGCCCCAGCGCGAGGCGGCCGAAACCGTGCCGCTGTTCGTGCCGAACCCGACCAGCGCGACATCGTCGTCACCGAACCGTTCACGGCACAACTGGCCCAGGTTGTGTTCGCCGCTGCGGCCCATCTCGGTCGCGCGTGCGTCGCCGATATGGCTGTTGTGCG
>JAPYSD010000251.1 GCA_029936705.1 Croceicoccus sp.
CTCTATCCGTTGATGAAGCGCATCACCTGGTGGCCGCAGGCGTGGCTGGGGCTGGTGTTCAGCTGGGGCGCGCTGGTCGGATGGGTCGAGGTGGGCGGCGGGCACCTGCCGGTGCTGGCGGCGCTCTATGCCGGGTGCATCTTCTGGGTGATCGGCTACGACACGATCTACGCGGTGCAGGACATGGAGGACGACGCGCTGGTCGGCGTGCGGTCCAGCGCGCTGGCGCTGAAAGGGCGGATCGTGCCGGGCGTGGCGGCCCTCTACGCGCTGGCGCTGCTGGGCTGGGGCGCGGCGATCTGGCTGATCCGGCCCGACTGGATGGCGCTGCTGGCCCTGCTGCCGGTGGGGCTTCACCTGGGCTGGCAAGTGGTCACGCTCGACCCGGCGGACGGCATGAACGCGCTGGCTCGTTTCCGTTCCAACCGGCTCGCCGGGCTGCTTATGGCGCTGGCATTTCTGACGATTGGCAGCCTTCGCTGACATCGCTTCGGCGCCTACCCCCAATGGCTAGGGTGAACAGCTTGCGGGGACTGGTCTAACAGCGATGTGGAAATCTGCCGAAAGCCTTTGCGGTGGCGATTCGATTCATGCCACTATCATGCACAAGTAACGGGGCTGTTACGGAACATCGCGGCGGTTCGGGATCACAGGATCCGGCGATGCGCCGTTGCGGGCCGACAGCGAGTTTGCGGAGACCTTAATGAGCATCAATATCGGTCCGCCTGCGGTTGAGGAACTGCGTCCGCGCATTACCGTGATCGGCGTCGGCGGCGCAGGTGGCAACGCCATCGCCAACATGATCCAGGCGCAGATCGAAGGTGTCGACTTCATCGTCGCCAACACCGACGCGCAGGCGCTGAACACCGCGGTCTGCGAGGATCGCATCCAGCTTGGCCCCGAAATCACGCAGGGCCTGGGCGCCGGTTCGCGCCCCGAGGTCGGGCGCGCCGCGGCAGAGGAAACGCTGCACGAGATCGACCGCATGCTGGACGGCGTCCACATGTGCTTCATCGCGGCCGGCATGGGCGGCGGCACCGGCACGGGCGCCGCGCCCGTGATCGCCAAGGCCGCGCGCGACAAGGGCGTGCTGACCGTGGGCGTGGTGACCAAGCCCTTCATGTTCGAAGGCTCGCGGCGCATGCGTTCGGCCGACGCCGGTATCGAGGAGCTGCAGAAGCACGTCGATACGCTGATCGTCATTCCGAACCAGAACCTGTTCCTGGTCGCCCGTCCCGACACCACTTTCAAGGAAGCGTTCCAGCTTGCCGACGAGGTGCTGCAGCAGGGCGTCCGCTCGATCACCGACCTGATGGTCATGCCGGGCCTCATCAACCTCGACTTTGCCGACGTGCGTTCGGTCATGGGCGAGATGGGCAAGGCGATGATGGGCACGGGCGAGGCCGACGGCGAGAATCGCGCGCTCGAGGCTGCGGAGAAGGCGATCGCCAACCCGCTGCTCGACGGCGTGTCGATGACCGGTGCCAAGGGCGTCATCATCTCGATCATCGGCGGCGAGGACATGCGTCTGATGGAAGTCGACGAGGCTGCGAACCACATCCGCGACCTGGTCGATCCCGATGCGAACATCATCTGGGGTTCGGCGTTCAATCCCGACCTCGAAGGCAAGATCCGCGTGTCGGTCGTCGCGACCGGCATCGACCAGGATGCCGAGCAGCCCGCCGCGCAGGCGCGTCCGTTCTCGCTGGGTTCGGGCCGCGCCCCGATGCGTCCCGGCACGGCACCCGCCACGCCGGCTCCCGCCGCCGCTGCTGCCAGCGAACCGGCGATGAAGCTGGCCGATCCCGCCGACGACCATACGCAGCGCCACCTGGGCGACGAAGGCGGCTTCGCCTCCGCCGACACGGAAGAGCCGCTGGATCTTGGCCTCGACATGGCCGAGGCGGAGGACGAGGACGAACTGCTGCTGGGCGACGGGTTCGAGGAAGAGCCCCGCGCCGCGCCTGCCGAACCCGCCCGCACCGAAGCCCGCGACACATCGCGCGATTCGGGACCGATGGACGCGTCCTCGCGCACCGAATCGGCGCGCGGCTGGCGTCCGGCATCGGGCCAGGCGGCGGTGTCGGTCGGCGGCAGCACGCTGTTCGAACGCATGGCCAACCTGTCGCGCAATCGCGAGGAAGCCCCCGCGGACGACCGTGAGGACGACGATGCGGCGGATCTCAACATCCCGCGCTTCCTCGGTCGCAACAACAACCGGCGCTGATCTCGGCCCGAAAGGGCTGACGTGCTTGAGGGCGGCGGGCTTGCTCGCCGCCCTTGCTGTATTGGTTGCCCCCGTGTCCGCGGTCCCTGCCAAAGCGCAGGGCCGCACGATCATCGTCAGCGATCCCGCCGCGGACCAGCGCCTGCTGGACGAGGCGACCGCCCGGCTGGCCGACAATGCCGGCGATACGCAGGCCATGCGCGACGGCGCCAGCGCAGCGATCCGGCTGGGCGAGTACGAGGTGGCGCTCGGCTTCCTCAACCGGGCCGAGGTTGCAGCACCGGGCGATCCCTTCGTGCAGGCGGCGCGCGGAACCGTGATGGTGCATCTGGGCCAGCCGCGCATGGCGCTGCCCATGTTCGCGCAGGCCGAGCGGCTGGGCGCGCCCCCCGTGGACTTCGCAGCCGACCGGGGCCTCGCGCATGATCTGCTGGGCGACCAGCCAAGCGCGCAATATTACTATGCCATCGCCAATCGCATCGCCCCCGATCCGGACGTGACACGCCGCCACGCGTTCAGCCTGGCCGTGGCGGGGCAGCGCGACGCGGCAGAGCGCATGCTGCAACCCCTGCTGCAGGCGGACGACCCGGCGGCATGGCGGATCCGCGCCTTCATGCTCGCGGTATCGGGACGCAGCGCCGAGGCGGTGTCGTTGCTCTATGCGGTGCTGCCGCGCCAGCTTGCGGACAATCTTGCACCCTATATGCGGTCGATCCCCCGCCTTGCGCCCGGACAGCAGGTGGCAGCAGCGCACCTGGGCATTTTCCCTTCGGAAATCAGCGTGATGCCGGACGGCGACCGCCTGGTTCCCGCCGGACGCCCCTTCGGCACCGACGACCAGCCCGACGACGAGGACTAAGCCGCGCAGCGTCTTCGCGACGCCGCGCGAGGGGGCGGCAAATCCTTATCCACATGCGGTGAACAACAGTATCGCGTTATGCACCGAGGCGATAAGTTAAGCCATTGTAAAGGCGGCCACGGCTGGTCCACCTGAGCGCAATGGCGGGTCATGGGGGTCCGCGCGACGGAGAGAGAACCGCTGCATGATGAGTGAAAGCCAGGCCGAGGATCGCCACGAAGACGCGGCGCCGGTCGACATGCTGGTCTCTCTGTTCGAGGCGCGCGGCTGGCCCTACGAGGTGACCGGCGAGGACGAGATCGGCGGCGAGGTGCAGGGGGCCTGGGCAAAGTACCAGCTGCGCGCGATCTGGCGGCGCGAGGACAATGTCCTGCAACTCCTCTGCCTGCCCGAGGTGCGCGTGCCCGAGGACAAGCGCATCCAGATGTTCGAGCTGATGAGCCTGGTGAACGAGCAATTGTGGCTGGGCCATTTCGACCTGTGGTCGGCCGGTTCGGTACTGCTCTATCGGCATGGCCTGATGCTGGGCGACGACGGGCTGCTCTCGCTCAGCCAGGCGCAGATGGCGGTGGAACAGGCCGTCGACGAATGCGACCGTTTCTATCCCGCGTTCCAGTTCGTCCTGTGGGGCGACCGTGATGCCGCCGACGCGCTGGCGAACGCGCTGGTCGACGCGGCGGGCGAGGCGTAGCGTTCCGGGGCACGCGCATTCCGGCGGCGCGACCGGACATATTTGTTACAGAACATTGCTGGACCCCGGTTTTCCTTGAAATGGGGCGCGTCTGCGCCGATATTGACGACAGATCGTTCCCCGCCCCGGAGGAGCGACCAAGGAGAAGAACAAAGCTATGGCAAACTGGAACGATCCCCAGCCCACGCGTCCGCAGACGCGCGCCGGCTTCGGCGCGTCCACGGGCCTCGGCGCAAGCGTGCCGCGCACCGGATATGATGCCGGCCTGCGCAAATACATGCTCTCGATCTACAACTACATGGCCTCGGCCGTGCTGCTGTCGGGTGTCGTCGCCCTGCTGATGGCCAGCTCAGGCATGACGGTCGCGATGGTCGGCTCGCCGCTGATGTGGCTGGTGATGCTGTCGCCGCTCGCCATCGTCTTCGCGATGAGCTTCGGCGCCAACCGCTTTTCGCTCGGAACGCTGCAGATGCTGTTCTGGGGTTTCGCGATCCTGATGGGCATGAGCCTGTCGACGATCTTCCTCGTCTACACGGGCGGATCGATCGCGGCGACCTTCTTTGCGACCGCGGGTGCGTTCGCTGGCCTGTCGCTGTTCGGCTACACGACCAAGAAGGACCTGTCCGGCATGGGCAGCTTCCTGATCATGGGCGTGATCGGCCTGATCATCGCCTCGGTCATCAACATCTTCGTGCAATCGACGGCCCTGATGTGGGCGGTCAGCTTCCTTGGCGTGCTGATCTTCGCGGGCCTGACGGCCTATGATACGCAGCGCCTGAAGATGCAGTACTACCAGCTCGCCGGGACGGAGTTCATGGGCAAGGCCGTGGTGCTGGGCGCGCTGTCGCTCTACCTCGACTTCATCAACATGTTCCAATTCCTGCTCGCCTTCATGGGCCAGCGCGACTGACCTGACGGTTCGGGCTGCCATGGCCCGCACCTGACCGATGAAAATGAACGCCCGACCGGATAGAACTTCCGGTCGGGCGTTTTCCTTGTGGAAGAGAGGGATAGGCCGGGTGCAGCCCGGATGGCAAAAGCGCATGTTCGGGCCTTCACCCGGGCGCAAGCTGCGCTCTGCTATAACGCGATGGCAGCCGTAGAACTCGCCAGACGAAACAACAGGAAAAAATCGTGTCGGGAAGAAAGCCTATCATTCGCATCACGACCGTGGCCGCCGCCGCGACCCTTGCATCGTGCGGTCCGCCGCCGCCGCCGCCGGTCGCCCCGCCGCCGCCGCCCGTGCAGGAGGCTTTCCGCGCTCGTCCGATCGCGCCCGGCTATGCGCAGGACAATCTGGTCATCCCCGGCCGGAACGAGCTTGGGATCCGCCAGACGGTCAACACCGGCCTTACGCCGGAGCAGGCGGTATGGAACCTGCGCTCTGCCTATAACGTGGCGGCGCTGAACTGCGACGGGCCCGAGGATGCGGCGATGGCCGACCGGTACGGCGAGTTCCTGAAAGCCCATTCGCGCGAGCTGACCAGCACCAACCAGAAGGTGGACGCGCAGTTCAAGGACAAGTTCGGCGGCAAGGACTACAAGCGGGCCCGCGACCAGTACATGACGCAGGTCTACAACTACTTCTCGCTTCCGCCCGCCCTGCCGCGCTTCTGCGCCGCCGCGCGTGAAACCAGCCTGGCGCTGGCCGACGTGCCCAAGGGCGACCTCGACGATGCGGCGCAGGTCGAACTGCCCAAGCTGGAACTCGTCTTCCTGGGCTATTTCGACGAATACGAAGCCTATCGCGCGCAGGCGCAGGCATGGGACGCGGAATATCTCGCTACCTATGGCGAACCCTATCGCCATCGCTGGATGGTGCCCGCTCCCGTCGATCCGAACGCGGTGACCGCGCCCGCGCCTGACGCGGCGACTGCTCCAGCAGTGTCCGCAGACGCATCGGGCGGCAGCACGGACAGCTGATTGCCGCACGGCAGGCAATTTTTGACTTTGACAAGAGCGCGCCTTTCGCTAACAGGCGCGCTCTTGCACATGGGCTTTCGGCTCGTGTAGCAGCGAATGGAACGGGGCCGTAGCTCAGTTGGGAG
>JAPYSD010000769.1 GCA_029936705.1 Croceicoccus sp.
GCATAGAGCGCCTCTGCCCCCGTCACCGCCAGCACGACGGAGCCGAGCGCCAGGAACGCCAGCGTCTTGTCGACCATGAAGAACTGCAGCGCGTACCACGGGTTCAGCGCGACCAGCACGCCCGGGTTCTGGACGATATGGGTCACGCCCAGCACCGCCAGCACGCAGAAATAGGTGATCATGATCGGAGCGAACAGCGCGCCCACCTTGGCCGTTCCGCGTTTCTGCAGCAGGAACAGCCCGACCAGCATGACCAGCGCGATGGGGATGACCCACCGCTCGAACCGGGCCTCCACCACGGTCAGGCCCTCGACCGCGGACAGCACCGAGATCGCCGGCGTGATCATGGAATCGCCATAGAACAGCGATGTCGCCATCACGCCCAGCAACACGGTCAGCCAGCCGAAACGCGACCCGCTGATATGGCGCGAGATCAGCGCGACCAGCGCCAGGCTGCCGCCCTGCCCCTTGTTGTCGGCGCGCATCAATATGGTGACGTACTGGATCGCGACGACCAGCGTCATCGACCAGAAGATCAGGCTGACCACGCCCAGGATATGCAGCTTGTCCAGCGCCAGCGGGTGCGGGCCCACGAATGTCTCGCGAAACGCATAGAGCGGGCTTGTGCCGATATCGCCGAAGACGATACCGACGGCCCCCGCTGCCAGCTTCACCTTGGCGCTGGTGCGATCCTTGCCGCCCGGCGCGTGCGCGCCTTCGTGCGATGCCATCTCGCTGCTCACGCCAGAACAAACTCCGGTTCGCATTCGCTTTCGGGCACGATTCGATCCGGGCCCGCCAACAGGCATGGGCGATTAGCAGCGCCCATTGTGCACCGCAAGCGAACGCCCCCCGGATACTTCGAATGCCCCCGCGCCGGAAAGAAAGCGACCATCACCGGCCCTGAACCGGTGCGGGCGCCGGTGCGGGTGCCGAACCCGATTCAGGCGCAGCGGGCGACGCCATCGGCATGCCCTGCCCCGGCACTTGTGCCGGCATCTGGCCCGGCACTTGTCCCTGTCCCGCCATCTGCTGGCGCTGCATCTCGATCAGCATGTCCAGCCTCTGCACCTGCTGCTGCAGCACCGCGCGCCACGGTTCGTCCGCTTCGCTGTCGCCCTCGGCCAGCGGCCGGTCCAGCAGCGACTGCCGGCGGTCGCGCGCTTCCTGGAAGCGGCCCGACTGCGCCAGCGCCAGCCCGGCGAA
>JAPYSD010000770.1 GCA_029936705.1 Croceicoccus sp.
GCGCGGACCCGGTCACCGCCGACACGCCGTTCCGCATCGGCTCGGTCACCAAGAGCTTCACCGCGCTTGCGGTCATGCAATTGCACGAACGCGGGCTGATCGGCCTCGACGACACCGTGGCGACCTACTTGCCAGCATTCGGCGAAGGCCCGCTGAAGGCAGTCACGATCCGCCAGTTGCTGAGCCATACGAGCGGGCTTTCCACCGTGCAGGGCAACAGGCTGCACGGCGAGCACTCAGGATCCGGCACGGGGCTGGCCGACTATGCCGGTGAATTGGCCTGGCTCGATCCGGCCTATCCCGCCGGTGCACGGTTCGAATATTCCAACGCCAATTACCAGATCCTCGGCGCGGTCATCGAACGGGTCAGCGGGCAGAGCTATGCCGCCTATGTCGAAAGCCGCATCCTTGCCCCGCTTGCCATGACGCATACGTCCATCGATAGCGGCCGCGCCGATCCCACGGTTGCCACGGGCCACCGGCCATGGTTCGGCGGCAACCGCGCCGTCGAACCGGAAGCGACGGACCGCCTGAACGCACCAGCCGGCGGCATAGCGGCCAGCGCGAACGACATGGCCCGCTATATCGCCATGCTGCTGAACGGACAGGACGACCTGCTGTCCGCAAGCGGCAAGGCCATGCTGCTGCAGCCATCGGATCCGGCGGCGCCGTTCTACGGCATGGGATGGTATGTCGACGGCGAGGCCCGGTCCCACACCGGCCTCGTTCCCGGCTCGGAATCGCTCGTCGTGCTCCTTCCGGCAGAACACAAGGGCGCCGTGGTGCTCGTCAATGCGAACAGCGGCTTCGGGTTCGCGCAGAACTGGACCCTGCGCAAGGGTGTCGCGGACCTCGCGCTGGGGCTGCAGCCGGACCAGCCGGGATCGAACTGGATGCCCAAGGCCACCTATCTCTCGGTCGCGATCCTGCCGCCCTTGTTCCTGCTACTAGCCATCGTTTCATGGAAAGCGCGCGGGCGGCTGCGGGCGAAGCGGATGCACCGGGCCGGATTGCTCAGCCTCTGGTTCCCCCTGCCCGCGATGCTGGCGCTGGCCTGGGTCCTGACCGGCCTGGTGCCGCGCCTGTTCGGAGGCTCGCTGGCGACGCTGCGGCTGTACCAGCCCGATTTCGCGCTGCTGATGACCGCCGGGGCGGCAAGCGGCGTCGCCTGGGCGGTCTTCCGGCTGATCCTGGCCTATCGG
>JAPYSD010000771.1 GCA_029936705.1 Croceicoccus sp.
GCTCCGAAGAGCGCCGCCGTCCTGTTCACGCCGCTTTGCTGTAGAGGCTTAGAAGCCCCAGATCAGCGAAGCGGTGAAGGCGCGCGGTGCGCCGATGTTCACGAACTCGCCCGACGTGGTGAGGCCGGTCGGTGCCGAACCGATATACACCTCGTCGAAGATGTTGGTCACGTTGAACTGGACATAGCTGTTCTCAAGCTGTTCCTTGAACTGGCCCAGCGCAATGCGCAGGTCCAGGTCGGCCGTGGTGTAGCCCGGCAGCTTGATCGTGTTGATGTCGTTCAGGTAACGCGCACCAGTGCGCTTTACCTGTGCACCCAGTTCGACCGGACCCAGCGTACCCTGCACGCGGCCACCGATCATGTAGTCGGGGGCACCGGCTTCACGCTGGCCAGCGGTTGCGGCAAAGCTGTCCACGCCGGTCTGGACGTCGTCCTGGATCTCGGATTCGAGGTACGAACCCCAGACATAGAACAGCAGGTCGCTGATCGGACGATAGGCGATGCTGCCGTCGATACCGTACTTCTCGACCTTGCCGAGGTTGCGAGTGACGTTGCAATCGCATTCCACGTTATAGGCCGATGCAAGGCGGTTGTCGTAGCTGTTGTACCAGCCGGTCAGCTGCGCCTGGATCGAACGGTTCTGCCAGCGCAGACCCAGGTCGAACGAATCGGACGTTTCGGGATCGGGCTCGACATTGGCGAGGATCGATCCGTAGAGCGCGTCGGTGCCCGGAACCGACAGGTTCTTGGCATAGCTGGCGAAGATGTTGAAATCGTCCGTGATGTTGAAGGTCGCGCCGACGTTCGGCAGGAACTTGCTGTAATCCACCGTCCGCGACACGGGGCCGACATAGTTCGGATTTTCCTGCAGATAGGCCGCGATGTCGTTATCGCCGTTGATGCAGTTCACGTTGCCCGACGAATCGGTGGTCACGCAGTACTGGTTCAGCTCACGCTTGAAGAACGGCACGCGCGCGCCGACCAGAATGTTCAGCGCATCGTCCATGAACTCGCCGCGATATTCGCCCGAGATCTGGTGCAGCTGCGCGACCGACTTGCGGTTGCGCTTCTGCGGCGCGACGCCGTTCACGTCCAGGTACGGATCGTTGATCGCGAAGACGTCGACCGGTTCGGCGTTGGGCAGCAGCCGGCCGGCGGTACCGGTCTGGCGGTGCTGCGCACGGTCGAAGGTATAGGC
>JAPYSD010000252.1 GCA_029936705.1 Croceicoccus sp.
GCCGCCCGCCGAGCTGGCCCAACGTAGTGGCCAAGGCCGATGCGATGCTGGAATGTTGGTACCCGGGCCAGGAAGGCGGCATCGCGGTCGCCGAAGCCTTGCTAGGCCGCGTCAATCCGGGGGCGAAACTGCCCGTGACCGTCGCGCGTAACGCGGGGCAGATCCCGTTCTTCTACAACCATAAACCCAGTGCCCGGCGCGGTTATCTGTTCGATGACGAGAGCCCGCTGTTCCCGTTCGGCTTCGGGCTTTCCTATACCGATTTCGCCATTTCCGAACCCAAACCGGCGCGCACCCGCTATGGCACTGGCGACACCATCGAGGTGGCCGTCGACGTCACCAATACCGGCACGCGCGACGGCGACGAGGTAGTCCAGCTCTACATCACGCGCGAGGACGTTTCGGTCACGCGCCCCGTGCTTGAGCTGAAGGCGTTCGAGCGGGTGAGCCTGGCCCCCGGAGAGACACGAACCGTGCGCTTTGCCATCGAACCGCGCCAGCTGGCGTTCTGGAACAGGGACATGGAGGAGGTCAACGAACCCGGCCCCGTCACCCTGTCGTCGGGGCCCAGCAGTGCATCCCTCAAATCCGTCAAGGTGGAGATCGTCTGAACATGGAAACCGGCCCCCTCATCAATCGCCGCACCGCGCTTGCCGGTGTCGCCGCGCTTCCGCTGGTCGGCTGCGCCGGTATGGGCAGTTCGCCCGTTCCCGGCGTCACGATCGCGAACGGCCCCTCGCTCGACAGCCTGGCGCTTCGCGGAGGGCGCCGGTTCGGCAGCGCCGTCGCCTCCACCCCGTGGAACGCGGATGCCGGATCCTTCCAGAACCCGGCCTATGCCGCGCTGGTCAAGGCCGAATGCGGGCTGGTCGTGCCCGAAAACGAGCTGAAGTGGCAGGCGACGCGGCCCGCGCCCGATGCGTTCGATTTCTCGCGCATGGACGCGCTGGTCGCGTGGGCGCAGTCGCAGAAGCTGGACGTTCGCGGGCACACGCTGCTGTGGCACCGCCCGCAATGGTTTCCCGAATGGCTGAACAATTACGATTACGGCGCCAACCCCGCGCAGGAAGCCGAGCGGCTGCTGACCGAGCATATTCGCGCGGTCACCGATCGCTATCGCGGGATCATCACCAGCTATGACGTGGTGAACGAGGCCATCGATCACGATGCGCGCAAGCCGATCGAGACGAGCATGAGCCGCGCGATGGGCAGCCCCGAGGCCGTGATCGACCTGGCCTTCCGTGTCGCGCGCGAACAATTGCCGGATGCACAGCTGGTCTACAACGACTACATGAGCTGGGAACCGCAGCATGCGGAGCATCGCGCGGACGTGCTGCGTCTTCTGGAGGGCATGCGCAAGCGCGGCACGCCGGTCGATGCGCTGGGCATCCAATCGCATATCGAGATGTTCGAGATCGATCCCGTCACCGGTGTCGGCCCCTATGACGAAGCGGAATGGCGCCGCTTCCTCGACGAGGTGACGGGCATGGGCTATCGCCTGCTGATCACCGAGTTTGACGTGAAGGACAAGGCACTGCCCGCCGATATTGGCACGCGCGATGCGAAGGTGGCGGATTTCACGAAGCGCTACTTCGACCTGATGCTCGAATATTCGGACCATCTGGACGATATCCTGGCGTGGGGCATGGTTGACCGGTTCAACTGGTTGCAGAACTTCGATTCCGCCAAGCGCGACGACGGGCTGGAAGTGCGCGCATGCCCCTATGACAGCGACTACCAGCCCAAGCCGATGCGCGGCGCCATCGCGGAGGCGCTGCGCCAGGCTGCTGCCTGAGCATCAAGCTCGGCGTTTACCGCCGACAGCTGAACTGGTCGCAAAAATAGAGGGCTGTCCTGAACATCAGGGCAGCCCTTCGTTTATCCGCGCAAGATGCTCACGTGGCCAGCCGGTCCGCGCGCGCTCTTCACTCGGCGTCCGGGCAAAAAATGGGCTGCCCTGAAGTTCAGGGCAGCCCAGTGAGAGCAAGCGTCAATTCGGTTTAGAAATTGCCACGGATGATGAACGAGTACCGGCGGTCGTTCATGAAGTAGGACCGCGGGGCCAAGTCCGAGGGGTTCCCGGTATAGGCCTGCGAGGTCTTGGTCACTTCGTTCAGCAGGTTCACGCCCTGCACGCCGATCTTGATGTTGTCCGTGATGTTGACGAACGCGGACGCATCGAGCTGGCCCGTCGGCTCGTTGAAGATCGAGTAGTACGGGAAGATCACGTCCGACGCCGTCAACAGGAAGCGCGAGCGCCAGTTGTAGGCGGCACGGAGCGAGATCGGGCCCTTTTCATAGAAACCGGCCACGTTCACGTTGTGCTTGGACAGCTGTTCAAGCGGCAGGTTGCCGGGCGGAACCGGGGAGTCGTTCGGCACCTCGCCGCCGTTCAGGAACGTGTTGGGAAGACCCGAACTGTCGATGTAGGTGTAGTTCGCCGTGACACCCAGGCCATCCAGCGGACCCGGCAGGAAGTCGAAGGTCTGCTGATAGGCGACCTCGAAGCCCTTGATCTTGCCGGTACCGTCGAAGTTCTCAGGCCCACGGACCGTAACCTGACGCGTATCGCCCGATGCGTTGGAGATCGTCTCCTGACGGACGGACTGGTAGAAGAAGTTGTTGATCGACTTGTAGAAGCCGTTCAGCGTCAGCGACCCCACCCGTGCGAAATACCATTCCACGCTGGCATCGAACTGCCAGGCAGTCGCGGGAACGAGCAGCGGATTGCCGGCCGTACCCGTGAAGTTGCCCGAGTTGTCGATGCTGGAAGTGAAGTAGTTGCGGATATAGCCGTTGTCCGGACGGGTGAGGACCTTCGACACGGCGAAACGCGTGATCAGGTCGTCGCTGAGACCGAACCGGATGTTGAAGCTGGGCAGGAAGTAGTCGTAGTCGTTCTTCACCGACGTATAGGTGAAGCTTCCGTCCACGAAGTCCTGCAGCTCTGCATAGGCTTCCGGTCCGACGTTACAGATGCCGCCCGGCCGCGCCGTGCCGCCACCTGCCGCCTCGGGCCGTGCCTGCGCCGCGCAGCGCACGTCGTACGGATCGCCGATACCCAGCTGGGCAATGTTGCCGGGTCCGCGCGAGCTGGCCGAACGCAGGTCGGTGCGAACGTAGCGCACGCCGACGTTACCCGACATCCGCACTCCGCCGAACAAATCGTCGGAGCCGAAGTTCACCATGCCGTAAAGCGCGTAGTCGTCCTGCTTCACGGTCTGGATCTCGGACGGAAGGAAGCGCGAACCGCCCACGGTGGCGTCGCGTGCCGCCAGCGGGTTCCACGTGGGGTTGCCGCCACGCTCACGCGTCATGTCCTGCACCGTACGCAGGAAGTTCACCGTCCCGTCGTAGTCGTCGATCAGGTCGCCGGCGTAGTAGAACGCTCCCGGAGGTGCAGGCACCTCGCCGCGGAAGAAGTTCGGGAACTCGTAGCGTTCCGATGCGCCTTCCGGCGTGTCCGCGAAATTGACCGGACGCGAACCCGACCAGACCTCGGACAGCATGCCCCAGTTGTACTGGCTGTAGCGCACTTCCTGTTCGCGGCCCTGGTAGCGGGCACCGACCTTGGCACGGCGGATGAACGCGTCATCGTCGAACTCGTAGTCGAGGTCGGCCTGGAACGCGTACTGGTCGCCCGAGCTGTCTTCCGCGTGGTCCATGGCTGCGCGCCAGAACTGGAAGCGGGGGTCGTTGAAGTACTGCTCGTCCGTGGCACCGGCCAGCGCCTCGCCCGGGGCGGACCAGGTGTAGCCGAGGAACTGCGGCTTGTGCGGAATGATCGACGGATACTGGCCCGAGATGTCGAGCTCCTGGTCCGCGAAGTTCGAACCGAACACGCTGAAGTCGAGGTTTTCCTTCTTCGACGTCGCGTACTGGCCGTCAAGGCGCAGGGTCGCCCGTTCCGTCAGCTCGTGACGCAGGTTCAGGCTGTAGTCGCTGTTCGTGACCTCGTCCATGACCTGGCGGCGGGCGAGCGAGAACTGCGAACCGCCGATCGGAACGAAGGGCGAAGCCGCCGGATCACCGCGCCAGCCGTTGCTGGCATCGACGATGTAGCCCGACTGGAACAGGTTATCCTCGTTATAGACGTAATCCTGGAACTCGCCGATCGGGCACTGGGCGCGCGGCGGAGTCTCGTCGTCCGGATTAATGACACCGTTGCTGTCGACCACGTTCGGGCCATCGGCGTTCTGCAGACAGCCGAGCGGATAGGTCGAATATTCCGCGAGGTCGGGCGCGGTCTCATACGTGTACTCACCCCACGAGTTGGTGGTGTGCGAACGGATGAATTCCGCGGTGAAGAGCGTACGCTCGTCAACGCTTTCCCACTGGCCGGACACGGCGAAACCGTCACGCTTGCGGTTGAATTCCTGCGTACGGAACTGGCCCCCCACGGGCGCGACGCGGAAATCGGCATAGTCGGCAAAGCCGTCCGGTCCGCCCGAACCCATGGTGTCGCACGAAGCGTTCGGCGGCGGCAGCGTCACGTTGTCGACGTTCGAAGGCAGCGGGTTGCGACAGATGAAGCGGTTCGCGGTGTTCGCGATCGGCACCTGCTCGCCGTCGCGCAGCTGGTAGTTCGCGACCTGCAAACCGTCGGCACGGCTCTTGATCTGCGAGAACGCGCCGCTGAACAGCACGCCGAAGCGGCCGGCTTCCGTATCCCAGGTGTTGCTGATCAGGCCCGAGATGGTCGGCGTCCAGTCCTTCTTGAAATCGCCGTAGTTCGCCTCGGCACTGAAGCCGAGCTTGAAGCCGTTGTTGTCGAACGGCTTGCGCGTGTTCAGGTTGACCGTACCGGCAAGGCCGCCCTCGATCATGTCGGCGGTCGCGTTCTTGCTGATGATGACCGAGCCGAGCAGTTCGGACGGCACGTCGGCGAAGTTCAGCGCCTGGCCGCCAACGCCCGCGGCGAAGGCCGTCCGGCCGTTGAATTCCGACCGCACGAAGTTGAGGCCACGCACGACCACGCCCGAACCCTCGACCGAGAAGTGGTCGGGGTCGTTCGACCCTGCGAAGCGGTTGATGGCGACGCCGGGAACGCGCTGCAGCGCCTCGGTCACCGAACGGTCCGGCAGGGCGCCGATGTCGCGCGCGGTGATGGCGTCGACGACGGTGTCGGCCTCACGCTTGATGTTCTGCGAGCTTTCCAGCGAAGCGCGGATACCGCTGACGATGATGACATCGTCGCCGGCAGCACCGTCCTGCGCAACCTCGTCCTGCGTGTCCTGCGCATCCTGCGCGAAGGCCGCGGGCGCGCCGAGCATGCAGCCCAGCGCCAGCGCCGAAGCGCCGCCGTTCAGAAAATTACGAAAAATAGTTTCACGTCCAGCAGCAACGCTGCTGCGAAGTGCATTCGCCCTCATTTCAATCCTCTCCCCGATGATAGCGCTACCATGTTCAGGCGTGTCGCTAAATCATTTCCAATTTTGATCTTTATCGGCACGATCTTTCTTTGGCAAGAGCGGGTTTGCAAGTCTTCACAAGCGTGCCATTCTGCGACCGGGAGACTACGAGAGGGGCGCGGGGCAAAGCATGTCCGCACGAAAAGATATCGTTACCAGCAATGCGATGGACCGAATTGTCGTGGTCGGTGGCGGAACCGCCGGCTGGATGGCGGCGGCCGCTTTTTCACGCTATTTCGACAATGGCCGGCGCAAGATCACCGTCGTCGAATCGGATGCGATCGGCACGGTCGGCGTGGGTGAAGCGACCATCCCCGCGATCAAGAGCTTCAACGCGATGCTCGACATCCC
>JAPYSD010000253.1 GCA_029936705.1 Croceicoccus sp.
TGGTATTGTCGAGCACCGCGATCTCGATCGGCTGGTCGGCATCCTCCGGGGCCTGCCCCAAGCGGGTCAGCGGCACCGGCGCGTCCGGGGCGGGGGCCACGTCGGATGACGCAAGCGGAGCGCCATCGAAGCGCCGCCGCAGATCCGCGATCTCGTCCCGCTGCCGGTCAAGCTGCTGCTGCTGCTGCGCGATCATCGCCATCGCGCGGTCCAGCTCGGCGCGGATCGCCGCCCCGCCGTCCTGCTGCGCCTGCGCCGGGCTTGCCAGCATCGCGCCTGCCAGCAGCGCCGACAGACCCGTTTCCTTCCGCATTGCCCCCTTCAATTTCGCCTCCCCCCGTCTGCCAATCGAACCTTCAAAATCGCGATCCCACTGCCAGGATGCCGATGTCCTCCACCCGCAGCATTGCCGATCCCAGGACGTCGGGCCCGGCATCGCGCAGGTCGATCGACAGCGTCGTGCTGGTCAGGATCGCGCGGTCGTCCCCGCTGTTGAGGACAGTCGCGCCCAGGGCGCTGCCCGTCAGGTGCATGACGCTGAAATCCGCGCCCTGCAGCGCGACCATGTCCCTGCCGCCCTCATGCACCCGCTGCACCACCCCGTCCGGGGTTGGCACCGCGTGGTCCAGATCGACCGCCTGCAATCCCGGTATCGCCGCGGGAACGCCGTTCCGGCTGTCGGCAGAAACGGCGACCGCGACTGCCGGTATAACCGCGCTGACCGTAAGGCCGTGCTGCGGATCGAACACGATTTGCGGCGCGGAACCCTGCGCGGCGGGCTGGGCACTCGCGGCCGATATGACGGGGCCATCCGCCGACGGGGTATAGGCGGTCACGACCGGAGCGCTTTCAGCCACGCGGGTCACCGTCTGCAGCACGACGCGCCCGTCGATGGCAGTCACCGTATCGATGCTGAGCGTGACGTCGATCCCGCTGGGAAGCCGGAACCCGCCGCGCTGCTCGGCCAGCACGTCCTCTGCCACGGCGGCCACGCCGAAGGGGCCGGGGGAAGGCGCGGGCGCGGGGGCGGCGGCCTGCACCGCGGCACTCTCAAGGACCAGGAGCACTTCGCCGATCATGAAATGTCCCGGTAGAACGGGGCCGTCAGCGACAGCGCCTGCTGGCTGACCGGATCGGCCATGAACGTGCCAACGGGCGCGCGGACAAAGCCCGCCCACTGTCGCCGCGTGCCGAAACTTTGCCGGGCGCGGTCCTGGTCCTCGGTCAGGACGAAATAGATGCCGTTCCACGCGGCCTGGAATTCGGCGCGCGGCATCACCGCAAGGCCCAGCGACGGATCACCCAGCAGGACCTCGTCCCCGCGCACGCCCTTGACCACGACGAAATGGCGATAGTTCCTGACCGCGATCAGCGCGATGCCCGGCACGCCCGTCTCCGCGATCTGGTCCAGGCCGACCTGGTAGCCGTCGGCGGCAAGGCCCCGGCTGGCCAGCCAGCGCTTCATGTCGAGCAGCGAGAAACCGACCATGCGGATCTGGTCGCGGTCGCCGCGCGCCCACATGCCGCGAAAGGCCATCTCTTCCGAAACGTCGTAGTCGTAGTGATAGCGCAGCAAGGTCGCCAAGGCCGCCGATCCGCAGCTGAAGTCGTATTTCTGGCGAATGGTGCCCGCGGAACGGGTTTCCTGCATAGATGCGAGGGGCACCGCGAAATCGCTGCTGCCCGAAAGGCCCGTGGCGAAGCGCCCAGGCCCGTCCGCGATCGTCCCGCCGCACCCGGCGAGCGCAAGGGCGGCCGCGATTGCGGGCCCGCGTCTCACGGCCCTGGCGTGATCGAGATGTTGACGTTCATCGCCGCGTTGATGGCGACATTGTTGCCGGTGTTGATGTTCAGGATCGACAGGCCCGACATGTTCTGGAACGCATTGCCGCCGACCTCTGCCATCCCGGTCACGGCATTGTCGCCGACGCTATTGCCCGCGACCTCGGCCTGGAGTTCGGCCTGCGAAAGCTGCGAGACGTCCTCGCGCCCCGCGCTGGCCTGAAGCGCGCTTTCGGACACCGCGCTGCCACCGAAGATCGTTGCCGATTGCCCCGCAGGTTCGGCCTGCTCCCCGGGCGCGGTGGGCCTGTCCTGTGCCCGCGCCGCTTGCGTCGTCACGGCGATGAGAGCCACCGCGAGCGCCGTGACCGCTGATCTGGTCATCATGTCCCTCTCCTCGGCATGATCCGGCCCGTCCCGGCGGGGACGGGCCGGTCATTACCCCCGGGTCAGAAGCTCACGTCGCGCGTGGACACTGCCACCGAGACGCTTGCCTGCTGGAGGGAGCCGACGCCCGTGTTCTGGTTGAGCGCCTGCATGCCGGCGAAGTTCTGGAATGCGCTTCCGTTGTTCGCCAGGCTGTTGTCGGCCATCGAACGATCGCCGTCCTCGTTCCCTGCGCCATAGCTTACGCTGACGCCGGTGACATAGCTGGACAGCGACGATGCCGCGATGATCGCGCCGTCCCCGAAGATCGATGCGGAGTCCGACGCATTTGTCGAATTGTCATTCCCGGAATCGGCGATCCGCAACGAGTTGTCGGAATAATTGTTACCCGAATCCGATACCCTGATCGAATTGTCCGACCTGTCGGAATTGTCCGAATTGTCGTTTCCGGAATCGGCAACCCGCAACGAATTGTCGGTCATCGAATTGTCGTTGCCCGAATCCTCGACGTCGATCGAGTTGTCCGAATTGTCGTTCCCGGAGTCCGCGACGCGCAGCGAGTTGTCCGTCATCGAATTGTCGTTGCCGGAGTCCGCGGCATTGAGCGAATTGTCCGTCATCGAGTTGTCGTTCCCGGAATCGGCAACGCGCAGCGAGTTGTCGGTCATCGAGTTGTCATTGCCCGAATCCGCGATATCCAGCGAATTGTCGGTCATCGAGTTGTCGTTGCCCGAATCCTCCACGTTGCCGGAATCCGCGACGCTGCTCGAGTTGTCGGTCATGGAGCTGTCGTTGCCCATGTTCTCGTTGCTCGTGTTCGCCGTCGATCCCTCGTTGGCGCCGGTCTGTCCCCCGGTCGCGGCACTGTTCGTCGAATTGTCCGAAAAGTTGCGATCGTTGTTGGTGTTGTCCTGTGCCATCGCCGGTGCGGCGATCAGCAGGGCAGCAACGGAACAGCTATACAAGAATGACTTTCTCATGGTCTGGCCTTCCATTCAGCAAGTTGGCCACCCGCCCTCCTGGATCATTCCGACGAGTGGAGTACCGCGGCGCGGTCCCATTCCACTATTTGCCAGCCGCCCGATGATTTCTGCCCCCAAAGCAAGGGCGTTCCATACCCCCAAACGCGGGTGAATCGCGCCTAACCGCCTATATATAAGCCCTTATTCCGCCGCTGTTGCGGATTGAAATCGCGCTTTTTAACAGCAGCTGTAACAAGTCTGTCTGCCGGTTCGTCTCGGTCTTGGCGAAGATCTGCTTCAGATAGGACCGCGCCGTCTGCGCGCGCACGCCCAGCCGCTTGGCCGCGGTGTTGATGCAGTCGCCCTCGACCAGTGCGCAGGTCAGCTGCGTCTCGCGGTGCGACAGGCCGTAGAGCGTGCAGACCGGTTCCACGAAGTCCGTGACGTCCTGTTCGGGATCGAAGACATAGGCGATCAGCGCGGCCTGGTCGGGCGACGGGCAATCGCCGGGCGGCAGGGCGCTGAGCACGGCGGTCAGGGCGCGCCGATGCAGCCGGGGCAGGGCCAGCATCGGGCTTGCCTCGCTGTGGTACTTCGCCGCGTCGCACGTGTGGTCGATCGCGGCCTGCAGCCGCAACGTGTCGGCCATGGAAGCGCATACCATCCGCTCGCCGCAGCGGCGCAGCCCGTCCCGCTGCTGAAAAATCGCCTCTGCCGAACTGTTGGCGTAGAGGATCCTGGCATTGCAATCGAGGATGATCGTCGCGATCCCGCTCCGCTCGACCGCAAGATCCAGGCTGCGCGCAAGCGACAGGATCTGCCGGTCGGCAAGCCACTGGCCGAAATAGGCAGCGATCAGCGGCTGCATCGTCTCGAGCGTCTTGATGCAGGACTTCACCGCGTGATCGCTCATGTCCCGCAGCGTTCCGGTCAGCGTCAGGAAACCGTCACCCAGCGGCATGGCCGCGGTAAAGCTGCCATCGTGCCACCACAAGCGCAGGCGCTTCGCCCTGAACGGGCGCGAGGTCAGCTGCGCAAGGCCGGTCAGCGCGTGATCGCAGCTTTCGGCAAGATCTTCGTCCGCGGCCGGATGATCGCTTGCCAGTTCGGCGGGTTCGGCGCCGGGGGCATGCCACAGGACAAGCATGCTGTCCGCTGCGCATTCCCGGCGCAGTTCGCCCGCGATGGCGTCCGGAATTTCCCGGTGATGCCGCGGAACGCCGGGCGGCTCTTTCGTCACTGGCAGCGAGGCGTGGATGTAGGCCGGCCTAAGCGGCTCGGGCGGAGAGATGATGTCGTCGAAGTTCATGCGTGCCACCCCAAAACTCATTGTTCCTTGGGAAAATGGAAACGAGTCTCGTGCCGCCCTGCCATCAGGGCCGGTCTACGCGTTCCGCCTTATCCCTTGTCGGATAATCAGCTTCCATCGCCGTACCGCCGAGTGCATCATCGCAATGGTAATCCGAACAAAGCTCAACCGTTCGCGCGATACCGAATGGATCGGTCGCCGGTTTTGTTAACTATTTCCGCGATTTACCCTGTCGATCCGTCTTAGCGCTCTTTTTCGCGTATTTGCGATTATTCTTAAGGGGTAGCTGGCATATTCGGCATTTTGCTCAGATTTCTGAGTAACATGCAGTACCGATAAAGAATCCAATAAGTTAATTTTCGCGCATTACATGCGGGCTTTTGCGGGGCAGGGTGCTGTGTTTCCGCAAAACGGCAAGCGGCCCGGTGCCCGAGTCTCCGGCGTTTTTCGTTAACCCGGCGGCTGCCGGGGGGACGTCGAGATCGCGGGCGGCATGGGTGACATTCCCGGCATTTCGCTCAAGCACTGTCTCGATGGCCATTTGCTCGACTTCAGCGAGGCTCATACGGAACCGGAAGGAGCCGATCCGATCGCTTTCGTGGCCGTAATTCCTATCCGAACGACGAAAGACTCGCACGCAGCACCATTGATTTCAAGCGAATAAGATAAATCCCGGAACCGGCGTGCCCCTGCAAACATTAAACTCGCGTTCACCTTGAGAGTGCCCGAGTTATGCGAATTCTTGCGATTGCCCTTGGTGGATGCCTGCGTGCGCCGCCAGTCCGTTACGGCCTGACAGAAGATACCGGGGGGCACATTGCCTATATCCTTGGCGCGATGGGCGCGCTGGCACGCGATCCGCGGGTGGAGCGTGCCGATATTGTCACGCGGCTGTTCGACGATCCCGCGCTGGGCCGCATCCATGCGCAGCCGCGCGAGACGCTGTCGGGCAAGAGCGACATCATCCGGATCGACAGCGGCGACCGGCGCTATCTGGCAAAGGAGAACCTGGCGCGTGACCGCGCCGCGTTCACCCGTGCGCTGATCGAACATCTGCGTGCCGCGGACCAGCTGCCCGACATCATCCACGCCCATTTCGCCGATGCCGCCGATGTCGCGCGCCAAGTGCGCGATGCGCTGGGCGTTCCCTTCATCTATACCGCCCATTCGCTGGCGCACGACAAGGCGCAAATGATGGACAGCAGCCCTTCGCTTGCCGCCCGACTGAAGGAGGAGGACCGCGCCATCGCGGCGGCGGATGCCATCGTCGCCTCGTCGCGCGACGAGTGCGAGCGGCAGCTGCCCGCCTATCCCTCGGCC
>JAPYSD010000254.1 GCA_029936705.1 Croceicoccus sp.
GCGACGAGATCGCGCGCGTACTGCCCGTGGTCGAGCGGCTGGCGCGCGGCGGTGCGGCGGTGTCGGTCGACACGCGCAACGGCGCCACCATGCAGGAAGCGCTGGCGGCGGGCGCGACCATGATCAACGACGTTTCCGCCCTGCGCCACGATCCGCGCAGCGCCGAGATCGTGGCCCGCGCGGGCGCGGCGGTGGTGCTGATGCATGCGCCGGGCAAGGGCGCGGACCTGCATGCCGATGCGAAATACGATCACGTGGTGTTCGACGTGTTCGACCATCTGCGCGCGCGGCGCGACGCGGCCATGGCGGCGGGCATCGGGCGCGAGCGGATCGTGCTCGACCCCGGTATCGGTTTCGGCAAGACGCTGGCGGAAAACCTCGCGCTGATCGAGGGGTTGCCCCTGTTCCATGCGCTGGGTCAGCCGCTGCTGTTCGCGGCCAGCCGCAAGCGGTTCATCGGCGCGCTGTCGAACGAGGCGCCGGCGGACCGGCGGCTGGGCGGATCGCTCGCGGCCGCGATGCGGGCGATGGACGCGGGCGCGCAGATGATCCGCGTGCACGATGCGGCGGAAACGGTGCAGGCGATGCATGTATGGCGCGGCATGCGCGATGCTGCGCTGACGGATTTCTCCCAGCTGCCGCAATGAACGCGGCCGATGGCGCTGCGCGCATCGCGGCATGGGCGGGCGCGGCGGCGCTGGATTTCCGCCATGACGAGGGCACCGGCCACGGCGCGGTGTTCAGCCGCTGCGGGCGCTATCGCTATCTGCTGTGGCGCGATGCCTTTGCCGGGCGCGCGATGATGGCGATCGCCATGCTGAACCCGTCGAAGGCCGATCATCTGGCGAACGACCCGACCATCGCGCGCTGTCATTCGCGCGCGCTGAATGAGGGGGCGTCTCTATTGGTGTGGAACCTGTTCGCGCTGCGCGAGACCGATCCGCTGCGATTGAAGAAGCGCCGGGGTCCGGTGGGCAGGCATAATGACGATGCGATCCGGCTGGCGCTGGAACTGGCGCCGCGCACGATTGCCGCCTGGGGCGTACATGGTGCGCATCGCGGGCGCGACCGGCAGGTGCTGGCGCTGTGCGGCGGGGGCGCTCTGCATTGCTATGGCACGACGAAGGCGGGGCTGCCGCGCCACCCGCTGTATCTACGCAGCGACGTACGTGCGGTTCCCTATAGCGTGTAGCCCCCGTCGCTGGACAGCACGGCGCCGGTGATCGTCGCAGCCATGTCGGATAGCAAGAAGCCGATCTGGCCCGCGATTTCCTCTGCCCTGGCATAGCGGCCCAGCGGGGTCGCCATCTGGCCCATCGCCGCGATCGCGGCATCGCGGCTTCCGGTGTCGCGGGTCATCTGCGCAAAGAAATCCATCTCGTCCCAGATCGGCGTGTCCACCCCGCCCGGCGCGATGGCATTGACCCTGACCCCGTGGGCGGCGCTTTCCTTCGCGGCGACCCGGGCCAGCTGGACGAGCGCGGCCTTGGACGCGGCATAGGCGGCGGTGGTCGGTTCGGCCTTGAGTGCGGCGGCGGACGCGCTGACGACGATGCTGCCGCCGCCCGCGCGCTGCATCGCGCCCAGCGTCGCCGCCAGGGTCAGGAACGCGCCGTCGAGATTGACCGCCATCACCCGGCGCCAGCGTGCGAAATCGGCGTCGGCGATGGGGAAGGCATCGGGAATGCCCGCGTTCACCAGCACGTGATCGAAGGCCGGGCGGTCCGCGAAGCCGGTCCAGAATTCGGGCTCGGCAACGTCGCCAGCAAGGCATTCGGCCTCGCATCCGAGGTCCAGCGATGCCATCCCGTCCGCGTCCAGGTCGACCAGCACCAGCCGCGCGATGCCGTGACGGTCAAGCCAATGCGCGGATGCCGCGCCGATGCCCGATGCCGCGCCGGTGATCAGCGCGCTTCGTCCTGAAAAATCGAAATCCGCGGTCATCGTATCCCCTGCCATGCGCGGCAGGGTGCCGCGATCAGGCGGCGTTGTCGATGCCCAAGGCGGCCTTCAGGCCGCGTTGTCGATACCCAGATCGGACAGCTTGCGGTAGAGTGTCGAGCGCCCGATGCCGAGGCGGCGGGCAACCTCGCTCATCCGGCCGCGGTAATGGCCGATGGCCAGGCGGATCACGTCGGCCTCGATCTCTTCCAGCGAGCGCAAATGGCCGTCGGGGCCGAACAGCGTCACGCCGCCCGCGGCAGCGGCGGTGCGCGGGCCGAGGTCGCCGACGATGTTGGCGAGCTGCGGGAAGTCCGCCTCGGTCAGCGCGTCGCGGTCGCAGAAAACGACGGCGCGGAACAGCACCGCCTGAAGCTGGCGCAGATTGCCCGGCCAGGCGTACCCTTCCAGCAGGGCGAGCGCGTCATCGGTGATGCCGAGGTGGCGCAGGCCCGGCTGCTCGCCGATCAGCTTGAGGAAATGGCGCGTCAGCGGGGCGATGTCGCATTGCCGGTCGCGCAGCGCGGGCAGGGCGATGGAATGGCTGTTGAACGAGTCGGCCAGCACAGGCTCGAGCACGCCCTGTTGCGCCAGCGTCTGCGCGTCGTGCCCCGCGGTGGCGAGGATGCGCACGTCGACGCGGAAGCTGTGCGCCGCGCCCAGCGGCTTGGCGATGCCGGTCATGATCGTGTCGGCCAACCGGTGCTGCAGCGCGGGCGGCAGGCGTTCCAGGTCGTCGATCATCAGCGATCCGCCATCGGCGTCCTGCAGCGCGCCGGTGCGCTGTTCGAACGCGCCCGGAAAGGCGCCGCGTTCGTGGCCGTAGAGTGCCGATTCGATCGCGGCGGGCGCCATGCCCGTGGTGTGCAGGAGTTTCAGCGGCCCGCGCGAACGCGGGCTGGCCGAATGGACCGCCCGCGACAGCAGTTCCTTGCCCGTGCCCGGTTCGCCCGCGATCAGCAGCGGCGCATGGCCGCGTGCCGCCTTGGCCGCGCGGGCCAGCGCGGTGCGGAAATTGGGCGAGGAACCGATCATCAGGTCGAAGTCGAGCGTCGCCTCGATCTTCTCGGTCAACGGTGCGAGTTCGTCGGTAGCGAGCGCGTGCTGCACGCTGCTTTCCAGCGCATAGATCAGCCGTTCGGACGCGATCGGCTTCATCAAGTAATCGGTGGCGCCCGCGCGCATCGCCTCTACCGCCAGCAGGGGCGAGGTGCTGCCCGTCAGGAACAGCAGCGGCATTTCGGGCGCGGCGGCGCGAAAGCGGCCGATCAGGCGGCACGATTCGTCGCCCGCGATCCAGCTGTCCAGCATCAGCGCCTGCGGCTTTTCGTCGCTGGTATCGTCCAGCATGCGCAGCGCGGTCTCTCCGTCGGGGACGGTCCGCATGCGCCAGCCGGCACGGCCGGCAAGGGAATTGATCTGCCTGATCTGGCTGGCGTCGTCTGCCACCAGCAGCATCAGGCGCGGTTCGTCATCCAACATATCTGCCCCGTTGCAGGAGACGGAAACCCGTTGCCGCCCCCTGACGGCTGATAACGGGATATAATGAATAAGCTGTTTATCCTGTTAAGGGACAGGTCGCCAGCGATGTGATGTTAGAGCTAACGCGCATGCGGGCTTCGCGGTTCCGGACACCGTGCATCGGTGCGGCCATGCCCGCCGTCCTTGCGCGCAAGGCGTCTTGTCCAGCGCGGCGACCCGCATTAGAGGCGGTGGCCAGCATGCGGCCCGCAGTCACCCGGGGGCCGGGCACGACGACAGCTTTATTTCAAGAAGGAACTGCAGGTCCATGGCAAAACACGAACCCATCGAAAAGGCGCGGTCGACCTATGCGAACTTCGTCTCCTGGTTCAAATGGGGCACGATCATCGTCGCGATCCTGGCCGCCATCGTCGTGCTGATCATCGCCTGATCCGCCGCCCCGGACGACGGTGCGGCCCGCTGCCGGCCGTGCCGCTTTCCGGGGATATCACCCACAGTTCCGCCGCGGCAAGGCCACGCAGCCGGTTGGCATGCGGGGCCTTTTTGCGTAGGCAGGGTCCGGGACTGCGATTATTGAGGGACCCTGACTTTTGCGAAAACTGGGCCTGATCGGGGGGATGAGCTGGGTCTCGACCCGCGCCTATTACGAAGACATCAACCAGATCGTCCAGCGCCGCGTCAGCCCGACGGCCAGCGCGCCCTTGCTGATCGAAAGCATCGATTTCTCGCTGCTGTATCGCACCAACGGACCCGATCAGTGGGACCATGCGGCGGATGTGCTGATCGATTCGGCGCGACGGCTGGAAAGCGCCGGGGCGGGCGCGCTGGTGATCGCGGCAAATTCGATGCACGCGGTCTATGACCGGGTGGCGGAAGCCATCGGCATTCCCGTCATCCACATCGCCGACTGCGTCGCGCGCCGCATGACCGAAAAGGGCATCAGGCGCGCCGCCCTGCTGGGTACCAGCAACGTGATGATGGAGGATTTCTATCGCGAGCGGCTGGTGGTCGAGGATATCGAGCTGCTGCCGCCCAACATGGACATCGTCGAGACGCTGGACACGATCATCTATGACGAGCTGATGCACGGCAAGGTCCGCCGCGACAGCGAGCGCGAGCTGCGCACCATGATCACCAACCTGGAAAAGGCGGGGGCCGAGGCCGTCGTGATGGCCTGTACCGAGCTGGACCTGCTGATCGACACGGGCGCCAACGTGCTGCCGATCTTCGACTCCGGCCATATCCACGCGGCCGCGGCGGCAGACTGGATCATCGGCGAGGATGCGGCCGCCGGCTGAGGCCCGCGAATCCCGCGTTTTCCCGCGAATTGCGCAGGCGTTCCGGTTTTGATCCCGTTTGCCTGTGCGCCGCGATCTGCCATCGGGGTGGGCGATGGACGACGTTCTTGCACCCGATCATGCCGACATCCCGCCCGCGGGCAATCCGCGCGCCCGCTATGCCGCCGATCCGGCGCACACGCGTGGGCGCGAGTTCGGCGAGGTCGAGGGCGGGGTGCGCGGCCCGCGCAGCGCCTATCAGCGCGACCGGGACCGGATCATCCACTCGATCGCGTTCCGCCGGCTGAAGCACAAGGCGCAGGTCTTCGTCGCGCCCTATGGCGACCATTACCGCACGCGGCTGACCCACAGCCTGGAAGTCGCGCAGGTCGGCCGGGTGATCGCCCGCGCGCTGGGTCTGGACGAGGACCTGACCGAGGCGCTGTGCCTGGCGCATGACATCGGCCACGGCCCGTTTGGCCACGCGGGCGAGCGGGCGTTGCAGCGGGCGCTTGGCGACCATGGCGGCTTTGATCACAATGCCCATACGCTGCGGGTGCTGATGCGGCTGGAAAGCCCCTATTGCACGCACGAAGGACTGAACCTGTCGTGGGAAACGCTGGAAGGGCTGGCCAAGCACAACGGGCCGGTGACCGGCGCCAAGCCGCTGCCCTGGGCGCTGCGCGAGCTGGACGCGGCGTTTCCGCTCGACCTGGCGGGCTGGCCCAGCCTGGAGGCGCAGGTGGCGGCGCTGGCCGACGACATCGCCTATGACAATCACGATATCGAGGACGGCATCCGCGCCGGTTTCCTCTCGCTCGACCAGATCCTGTCGATGCCGTTCGTGGCGCAGCAGTGGGACGCGATCAACCGCAAGTTCCCCGGCGTGGCGCGCGAGAGGCTGCAGCGCGAGCTGATCCGTTCGCAGATCGGCTGGATGGTCACCGACGTCATTGCCGAGACGAGGGGCCGCATCGCGCAGGCCGGGGTCGAGACCGCGCGCGACGTGCGCGAGGCGGGGGTACAGCTCGCGGGCTTCTCGATCGGCGTGGCCGAGGC
>JAPYSD010000255.1 GCA_029936705.1 Croceicoccus sp.
CCGCGCTCCTTTGGGTTCAGGCTTTCGTCGCTCCACTGGTAGTTGCCCAGCAGGTCGGTAATCAGGAAGTCCTCATGTCGGGGTGCGGTCTCGAGTGTCCCTCGGATATTGGGCGTGGCCGGCAGGCTCTTGCCCCCAGCTGCAATGGCTCGAAGCACTGAAGCTGCCTTCTGCATGGCAGACTGAGTGCTTTCGATGACGTTTTCTGCGATCCGGTCGCTGTCCTCTGGATCATCCGAGCCGTATTGATGAGCATCGTACCAGATATCGGCAGTTGCTCCTCCGTCGAGGGCCTCGGCGAGCTTGATCAGTTCGCGCGCCGGCGCGGGAGAGGGAAGCTGCATCGGGAGGCGGGCAACCTCGCTCGACATCTCGAGATATTCCTCGACCCCGTGGTCGTTGCAAAGGTCGAAATAGGCATCGACGGCCTCTTCAGGCCCCATATGGTCGGGATGTTCGCCGAGTTCGGCCCAGTTTGCGACCTCGTGCCAGTTCTCGATCACGTATTCATGCATCTGCAGGTAGAGGTCCTGCTCGCTGAAAGCGGCATAGCTGGTGTGGCCGCCTTTATGGCTGATGATGGCGACGTGGATGTCGACGTTCTCGACATGGTCTGCGGGCAGGTTCGCGTCGATGGTCTCTCCATCCCAAGTGAGGCAGGGATTGAGATCTACCAGATGACCATAGGGCGTAATGCCAGCCTGTTCGGCGCGGTTCTCATCGACGACCTGCTCGAGAAAGCTTTCATCGATGGCGTAGGGCGCCGCAGCCAAGGGATCGCGGACGATCATCAGGGTTTCGCCGTTCGAAAGCTTTACGCGCGCTTCAGGCTGCGCGGTGCCTAGTGTGATTTCACCCGCGTTGGCGGCCGTGGTCATGGCATTCGAGCTTCGATAGCCGAATGCCGCGGCGGCAACCTCAAGCAGCTGCGAGCGCTTGAGCGAGAGGCCTTGCAGACCGAGCGCGTTATCGAGGCGGTCCAGCAGGGCAGGAGTAGTCTTGAAGGTCATTTCCATCTCCGATGGGAGGCAGGGCGTATGTCGGTGCGAAGGATCCCGGGTTGTCCGCGTCCGCCCGCCTCCATCTGAAATGGATCGGTATGGTCGTGGCTGTCTTTGCTGTGCGCGGGTTTGCCTGTGCCTTGCAGGGCACGTCTTACGTGTGAAGATCGGGATCGGCGGGCTTCGTGCGGCCCGGACGTCTGACGGCGTCCTGCTCGCGGCCGATGGCTCGGCGGCGAGCAGGAAATCGTGCTTTTGGAAAGGTCTTTCTTTTCCCCTTCCCATCCTAAAAACTATAGATGGCTGAGTTTGTGTCGGGTATCCTTTTGGGCGTTCGATACATGGAGTGTGATGTGTTCAGGGAAATTGGCGACGAGACCTTCGGAAGGGCAAGCGCTGTAATCGATCAGGCATCAACTCCGATCCCGGAGGGAGAGGAAAGCCGTCCCGCTCTTCTGGCGGCTGGCGCGGCGTATGCGCTGGAGAGAGGTTCGCCGCATCTCCTGTTCGAGACCCGTAAAAGCATCGCAGGGGATTACCTGGAGATCGGGACGAGAGAATGGCGTTACCTTCATCGTGCGATGGCACGGCATCTTGATATGCGCGAACAGAGCGCGGAAATGCGTACGCTCAACTCGGTAGAAGCCGTGGGGATGATAGCGAACGACACTGAAATGCAGATCGCGGCCGATCATATCTCGCGGGCCCTGAGAGCGCCGGAGGCGTTCGACGGCCTGCTCGGAAAGTGGCAGAAGGCTGCATTCGAAATGGCCCGGATGGATCCTGATTATGCAGCTGCGCTGGAGCAGGTGAAGTCGGGAAGATACGAGAACCTGCGGCCTGAGGACCAGAGCGAGTTCATGGAGGCGCTACGCACCCGCGGCGGCGAGATGGGGCCCGCGATTGAGGAAGCAGGAATGCTGGTCGATCGCGTGGAACGACGCTTCATGGAAAGGGACGAACGATATTCGAGCCAATTTTATGGCGGCTTTCACTTCGAGGAAGTGAAGGGCAGCGAGATTCAAGCGGCGCTGGAGAGACTGCATCTCGGCACAAGCACTGGAATTGCGACGCTTGACGAGGCGATAGACGGCTATGGAGCGGTGCGCAGGTTGAGCGATCCGATGGAAGTCGGTCTGATCTCGCCCGCCGATCAGGTGGCGCTGGGCCGATTGTTTTCCGATCACGAAAAGATGGACCACCTCGAAGCCGACGAGTTTCTTACGCGCGCGCTAGGTGACCGAAGCATCATGGAGCAAGCAGAACTGGACTGCTTGCGAGGGATCAGCCGTGAAGGCCTCGAGCTGGAAGCGAAAGGCCGGTATGACCTGCTTAGGGAAAACGACATATTGCGGATAACGAGCGCGTTTGCATGCAACAGCCATGTCTCGCCGATCGATCAAGTCCGCGCGCAGGCGGTAATCGTGAATGGCCCCGATGTGCGGGGGACCGGTATATCTACCGACCAGGCTGCGTTCATGGCTCGCGAGACGCAGATGGCCGCTGGCTATTGATACTGGGGCGATGCGGCTGGATGCAGATCAATGAAGAACGAACGGTTCAAGCGCACAGCGGCGTCGGCAGGCCTAGGGAGGCAATGCCGCTGTCTTGCTTAGGTGCGAACATCTCGATCAGATGGTCCAGCGTTTGCTCGCTGATAACGAGGTAGTTGCGGCGCCGGTCAGCAGGGTCGTTTTCCCTGGACACGAGTCCGCACTGCTCGAGTTTCGAGATGTATCGTAGCGCGGTTGCCTGAGGGGCGCGTGCTGCGATGCAAGCATCGGTTACCGTGACTTTCCGGCCGGACAGGCTCATCGCGGCAAGGTCGAGCAGGATGTCCCAGGCCGGGTCCGCGAATAGGTCGCTTCCGATGACCTTGTCGCGCTGACTGCGCAGGCTGATGATGTGCTCGATCGCACAAAGAGCTTCCTGCCCCCGCGTTCGGCTGTCTTGAGCTGGAAAAGGAATGACCGCGCGGGCGGTGCTCATTCGTTTGATGGCATTGTGCCGCTGCATCTCAGTCCGTGCCCCCCGGGGGTCGATTAAGCAGGGACGGGACGGCGGTAGCCGTCCTGGTCCTCTGGCCGCAACTTACTCCCGATGCGACTGGCCCCAGTTTGGCGTTGGCTGACCAAGATAGCGCTTAGAAACTAAGCTAAAGCCGAGTTAAGACGGCTTCGGGGCGCTCAGAGCGGCAATGGTGCGAGCGAGAAATACCGACGAGGCGCTGGCCATAGGCGTGTTAGGCCCACATTGCGGTGCTCCTCGAGCGAGTGCCAAGCCTGCCGGGCTCGGCCGAGCTAGCGACCAGGTCGCAGAAGCGGACGGGCACCGGGCTCTGATCATAACCCGGATGGACGTTGCCGAATTCGTCAGTGATCCAGCAATCGCAGATGATCATGCCCTCACATTCGATTTGCCCATAGGTCTCGGCATAGGCATATCCGGTGCCGAGGTCATCGTCGTACATGTCCGCCTCTTTGAGGCGGTACCGGGTATTTGTCTTGAAGGTCATCTCGATTTGCCTTTGATCGCGTCGTTGGCGCGCTGAGTGTTTTCGCGAAGGCGCAGGCGCTTGCTGACGAGGTCCGCCATCTCGTTTTCAAAGTGGGCACTGACCTGTTCGTCGAGTGACCGGAACACAGCGAGCGCGACGTATGGGTATTCGCGAAGGGCTGACAGGAGGCTTTCCTTGTTCGGACTGCCCCGCTGCTGGGATCGGGTTAGCGGAGCGATGACCTGCCTGAAGTGGCTCGGCAGAGCCTCGAATATCTCATTGGCGACTGCCAAAGCGTCTGCCTTGGACATTCCGGCCTCGAGCGATTTGATCGCTTCCTTGTGCTGCTGCACCAGGCCATGGAACGGCGCGTCCCAGCGGCCTGTTGTTACCAGGTCTCGGTATGAGACGATGAAGGCATTGGCGGCCGCTGCGCTCACCACATGTCTCCGCCAGCGGCCGCGTAATTCGCCGGTTCAGCTAACCATTGGCGATATTCGTTTCGCAGGGTTTCGTCCTGCAGACTGCAGCTGATCTCATTGCAGTAGCGATACAGATTGTCGTATTCCTTGAAGAACAGCGCGAAGAGAGCTGCCCTGTCGCTGGCCTCGATTTCGATCGTTTCGCGCTTCACGATTTTGTCGGTGAAGCGGTCGCGAGTTTGCTTCGTGAGCTTGGCTTTGAAAACCATTTTCCGCCTCCTTCAGCTGGGCTTCCTGATGGCGAGAACGACGGTGTTCACGTTCGTACCTGCATGGGCGAAGCTCTTGGGTGGCAGGTCGCGGAAGGCATCGAACCAGATGGGTTTCCAGACGTTCTGGGCGATCCGGCGCAATTCCTTCGATTTCACGTCCTCGCGGAACTCAGCGCCTGCGGACATGATTGCAACGAGCTTGCCGCCAGGTTTGACGAACTTCATGGCGTGAAGAACGTGGTCGACGTCGCGGCCGCTGTCGAATGGCGGGTTCATGACGACACGATCGAACTGGCCAACGATCTCTGGCTTGAGCGACAGGAAGTCGTCTTCGACGACACGGCGCAGTCCGAGAGCCCGTAGGCCAGAGCACAGTTCGTGCTGGTATTCGACCGCCGTGATGTTTCGACTGGCTGCGCCGGCTGCCGTCATGGCCTCGATGAGTGCGCCGGTGCCGGCGGAGGGCTCGAGAATGGTGAGCTCATCACCAATGGACGTCATCTCGCCGATTTCGAGAACGCGCGCGGCGATTTCTGGGCTGGTGGGAAAGAAGCCGAAATTCTTCGCGTGCCCTTCCACCGGCCGAAGCGAGTGGCTCTTTTGTGCCTCGGGTTGAGCGCTGTCGGCGCCCTCCCCCAAGGTCGCGCCGTAATAGGTAGCGAGCAGCTTGTTGACCTTTTCGACGAGATCCTTGCGCTTGAACCAGACGTGCAGGTTGCCGTTCTTGAAAGCCCGTGCCTTGAAGTACTCGTCCTCGACTTCGTAGGTGCGGGGCTCCATCCCGGATCCGCGCCGCTCCTCATCAATCAGGCCGACAATGCCCGCGTAGCGGTCGGGCAGTTCCTTCTCATCGAGGATGAGAAATGTGCGCTCCACGTCACGGAGCGTGTCCTCGTGACGTGCGTAGGGATTCCACATGCCGTAGCTGTTGAATACTCCGGACAGAGCGATGCGCGCGCCGACCTTGAACCCGTCGTGCGAACGGAACCGCCTGTCCAGCTTCGAAAAGCAATTGGCGAGGCCGCGCATGAAGATATCGTCTGCATCTGCGACCAGGGTCGACAGGGTTGAGTAGCAGTTCTGAGCGGTGGCTTCGGGAGGCTCCTTTTCGAGCTGCTCGCGAAATTCCTCCCGGGCCTGTTTGTCCATGAGCTTTTCAAGCTCTGTCGCTTCGAGGAGGTGTTTCCAGATCGCGCGGTCGAGGGTGTGGCGGGTGCCGTCGAGCCACCGGGTCCTGCGCTCTTCGGTTGCATTGGCACCGGTGGGCAGGAGATAGCGTTCGAGATTGTCGCGAAAGTAGGTGGCATTGGGTAGCTTGCCGGAGATGGCGGCCTTGTCGGCCATTCTGCCTGCTTCCTGCATCTTGTCGAAAGCTTCGGCATACAGATCGAGTGCGCGCCTTCGGTAGCCTTCGATCTGCTCGATGCTGGCTCGCTGGACAGGCAGCGTGTTGTGGTCTTCGGGTACGAACTCTTCGGGCTTGAAGGCGGTGGCCATCGTTCTTCTCCAATGCTGGATTCTGGATGATTGCCCGCGGCCTTCGGGATTGGGGCGGCAGGCTTGAAA